>NZ_SCMM01000027.1:0-67328 GCF_005503345.1 Ramlibacter sp. 2FC | reverse complement strand
GTCCAGCCCCCGCCCGAGCCCAGCAGCCCGCAACGCGTGCTGCGCGGTCCGAGGCGCGACGACAAGGGCGACGACAGGGACGAGCCCAGGTCCCGCAGGCGCCAGGGCGGCCAGCCCGAACGCGGCGAGCGGCCCGGCGCCGGAGACTGAGAGCCTGCGCCCTCAGGTGCCGCGCGTGCGGCGCCCCACGCCCAGGGCCGCGCCCACGCTGAGCAGCAGCACCAGGGCGGCCCCCAGCAGGGTCGCGCCGTACCAACCGCGGTCCATGAACAGGCCGAACAGCAGCGGCGAGATCGCGAAACCCGTGTCCAGGCCCGAATACACCATGCCGTAGACGCGCCCGGTCGCGCCCTTGGGCGTGGCCTTCTTGATCATCATGTCGCGGCTGGGGCCGCCTATGCCCACCGCGAAACCGGTGGCGGCCAGCACCGCCATGGTGCCCGGGCCGCCTAGCAGTCCGGTGGCGCACAGGGCGAGCAGCAGCGCCCCCGCTCCCATGCACAGGGCCACCACGCGGTCGCTGTGCTGCGGCCGGCGCGCGGCCACGAAGCCCCCGGTGAACATGCCCACGGCGCCGCACAGCATGTAGGCCGTGAGCGTCATGGTCGCGGCCTCGAAGCTCACGCCGTGCAGCGCCTTGAGGATGGAGGCCGAGAAGCTTTGCACCACGGCCAGGGTCATGGTCGACAGCAGGAAGAAGCCGAAGCACCACCAGACCACCGGCAGCTTCAGGAAGGCCAGGTCACCGCCCTTGGGGGCATCGGGGGCGCGCACCAGTGTCTCGGTGCGCAGCTTGTCGCGCTGCAGCACCAGCACCGTGAGGATGAGCGCGTACATCAGGGCCGCCGCGAGGTAGGCGCTGCGCCAGCCGACCAGGGCGCCCAGGCCGGCGAGGAAGGCCGGCGCCAGGGCCCAGCCCAGATTGCCCGTGAGCCCGTGCGCGCTGAAGGCATGGCCCAGGCGCGGCGCGGACACGCGCTGATTCAGGATGGTGAAGTCGACCGGGTGGAAGGACGCATTGCCCAGGCCCGCCAGCAGGGCGACGGCCATCAGCCCGCCATAGCCGTTGGCGCCCGAGGCCACGAGGCAGGCGCCCATGAAGCAAATGAAGGAGGCGAACAGCACCGGCCGGGCGCCGAAGCGGTCGACGACGAAGCCCGCGCTGGCCTGGCCCAGGCCCGAGACGACGAAGAACAGCGACATCAGCAGGCCCAGCTGCGCATAGCTCAGGCCGAACTCCTGCATGAACACCGGAAACAGCGGCGGCAGCAGCAGGTGGGCGAAATGCGAGCTGGCGTGCGCCAGCCCCACCAGGCCGATCACGGAGGCATCCTGGCGCAGGGGCACCAGGCGGGCATGGGAGGCATCGGCCGAGCTGGCCAGGGTGGCTGTGCTGTTCATGCGGCTATGCTACGCGGCCTGCGAATTGCCGATAATCGACGGAAGGACAATCGATTGCGAATATCCGCCATGCCCCGCCCCAGCAGTCTCCAGCCCACGCCGATCGGCGACACGCTCGCCTTCATGCCCTCGCCATCCCGGCCGGTGCGGGTGCGCGCACGCACGCTGCAGGCCGACGCCCATCTGCAGCCGCACCAGCATGCCTGGGCCCAGCTGTCCTACTGCGACCGCGGCATCATGCAGGTCACGGCCCAGGTGGGCGACGAAGTGACCTACATCGTGCCGCCCTCGCGCGCGGTGTGGATCCCGCCCCGGGCGCTGCATGCGGTGACGGTGCTGGAGGCGGCCCAGCTGCGCACCCTCTACATCGCCGCGGCAGCGGTGCCGCGCGACTGGACCGCATGCCGCGTGATCAAGGTCAGCCCGCTGCTGCGCGAGCTGATCGCGGCGCTGGACGCGGACCCCGCCCCCGCGCGCGAGCAGGCCCTGACGACGCTGATCCTCGACGAGCTCGCGCGGGCCGACACCCAGGCCCTGGGCGTGCCCCTGCCCCATCCGTTGACCGGCGACAAGCGCCTGCGCGCGCTGTGCGAGGCGGTGCTGCGCGCGCCGGCCGAGCGCGCCACCCTAGGCGAATGGGCGCGCGACATCGGCGCCAGCGAGCGCACCGTGGCCCGGCTGTTCCGCGACGAGCTCGGCACCAGCTACCAGCAGTGGCGCCAGCAGGTGGTGCTGGCCCATGCCCTGCCGCTGCTGGCGCGCGGAACACCGGTCAGCCAGGTCGCCGCCGCCAGCGGCTACGCCAGCGACAGCGCCTTCAGCGCCATGTTCAAGGCCGCCATGGGCCAGCCGCCCAGCGCGTTCCAGGACTGATTGCCCACGGGCATTGACACTGGTCAAGCCAGGGCTTCGCCCGACAGGGCACCAGAGGCGGGCAACTGCGGCAAAATCGAACCATGTCCGAACGCGTCATTCCCCTGGTCGACCAGCGCATCGCCGCGCTGGCTGCGACCGTACCGGCCGAGCCCATCGCCGCCACGGGCCTGCTGAGCGACCGGCTAGGCCGTCCGCTGCGCGATCTGCGCATCAGCGTGACCGACCGCTGCAACTTCCGCTGCAACTACTGCATGCCCAAGGAAGTGTTCGACAAGGACTATCCCTACCTGCCGCACGCCGCGCTGCTGAGCTTCGAGGAAATCACGCGCGTGGCGCGCCTGTTCGCCGCGCACGGCGTGCGCAAGATCCGCCTGACCGGCGGCGAGCCCCTGCTGCGCAAGAACCTCGAGATCCTGATCGAGCAGCTCGCCGCACTGCGCACGGTGGACGGCGCGCCGCTGGACCTCACCCTCACCACCAACGGCGCGCTGCTGGCGCGCAAGGCCAAGGCGCTCAAGGCGGCCGGCCTGCAGCGCGTCACCGTGAGCCTGGACGGCTTGGACGACGCGGTGTTCCGCCGCATGAACGACGTCGATTTCCCGGTCGCCGAGGTGCTGCACGGCATAGCCGCCGCGCGCGAGGCGGGCCTGGGCCCGATCAAGGTCAACATGGTGGTCAAGCGCGGCACCAACGACCAGGAAATCCTGCCCATGGCGCGCCATTTCCGCGGCAGCGGCATCGTGCTGCGCTTCATCGAGTACATGGACGTGGGCGCCACCAACGGCTGGCGCATGGACGAGGTGCTGCCCAGCGCCGAGGTGGTGCAGCGTATCCACGCGCAACTGCCGCTGGTCCAGCTCGAGCCCTCGGCTCCCGGCGAGACCGCAGAGCGCTGGGGCTACGCCGGCGCCGACGGCCGCCACGATCCGGCGCTGGGCGAGATCGGCGTGATCAGCAGCGTGACCCAGGCCTTCTGCGGCGACTGCAACCGCGCGCGCCTGTCCACCGAAGGCCGGCTCTACCTCTGCCTGTTCGCGAACCAGGGCCACGACCTGCGCGCCCTGCTGCGCGGCGGCGCGAGCGACGCCGACATCGCCTCGGCGATCGCCCAGATCTGGCAGGGCCGAGCCGACCGCTACTCCGAGCTGCGCGGCAACCTGGCCCCCGATACCGGCAGCGGCGCGCGCCGTGTCGAGATGAGCTACATCGGTGGCTGATCCGTTGCAGCAACCGCCCCAGATCCCATCCGGGGACATCACCGGCCTGATCCTGGCCGGCGGGCGCGGCTCGCGCATGGGCGGCGTCGACAAGGGCCTGCAGAACTTCCGCGGCGCGCCGCTGGCCTGGCATGCGCTGACGCGCCTGCAGCAGCAAGGCGGGCTGGTCGGCGAAATCCTGATCAACGCCAACCGCAACCTGGCCGCCTACGAATCCCTGGGCGCACCGGTCTGGCCCGACAGCCTGTCCGACTACGCCGGGCCGCTGGCCGGATTTCTGACCGGCCTCGAGCACTGCGCCTCGCCCTACCTGCTGAGCGTGCCCTGCGACACGCCGCTGTTTCCGCTCGACCTCGCCGAGCGCCTGGCCCAGGCCCTGCTGCGCGAGGATGCCGAGATCGCCATGGCCGCGGCCCGCGAGGCCGACGGCCGGCTGCGCTCCCAGCCCGTGTTCTGCCTGCTGCGCCGCGAGCTGCTGGAGAGCCTGCTGCGCTTCACCCAGGCCGGCGGCCGCAAGATCGACGCCTGGACCGCGCAGCACCGCACCGTGCTCGTGCCCTTCGACCGGCCGGGCGACGATGCCAGGGCCTTCTTCAACGCCAACACCCTGGCCGAACTGCATTCCCTGGAACAAGCATGAGCCCGTCCGCGCCGCCCAAGACCCTGGACCAGATCGCCGCCGAGTTGCAGGGCTACGACCCGCAGGCCCTGCGCGCCGAGGACGTGAACGCCTTTCTTTCGCGCATGGTCGAGCCGGTCGCCGAGACCGAGCAGGTCGGCATCTTCCAGGCCCTGGACCGCGTGCTGGCCCAGGACATGGTCTCGCCGATCAGCGTGCCGCCGCACGACAACTCGGCCATGGACGGCTATGCCTTCCGGGGCGCCCAGCTGGCCAGCGGCCGGCCGCTGGCCCTGGCCGTGGTGGGCACGGCGCTGGCCGGCAAGGCCTGGCAAGGAACCGTGCACGAGGGCGAATGCCTGCGCATCATGACCGGCGCCATCATGCCCGAGGGGCTGGACACGGTAGTGCCGCAGGAGTTGGTGCAGCAGCAGGCCGACCGGGTCATCGTGCCGGCCGGCGTGGTGCGCCCGGGCGACAACCGCCGCAAGCTGGGCGAGGACCTGATGGCCGGCCAGCCGGCGCTGCGCGCCGGCGAGCGGCTAGGCCCGGCCGCCTGCGGCCTGCTGGCCAGCCTGGGCCTGGAAACGGTGACGGTGCGCCGCCGCCTGCGCGTGGCCTATTTCTCGACCGGCGACGAGATCCTGAGCCTGGGCCAGGCGCCGCGCGAGGGCGCGGTCTACGACAGCAACCGCTACACCGTCCACGGCCTGCTGACCCGCCTGGGCTGCGAGGTGATCGACCTGGGCGTGGTGCCCGACCAGCCAGGCGAGCTCGAGGCCGCCTTCCTGCGTGCCGCGGCCCAGGCCGATGCCGTGATCACCTCGGGCGGCGTTAGCGTGGGCGAGGCCGACCACACCCGGGTCATGATGAAGAAGCTCGGCGACGTGGTGTTCTGGCGCATCGCCATGCGCCCGGGCCGGCCGATGGCCGTGGGCCGCCTCTCGGCCGCGGCGGGCAGGGGCGCCGGCCGTTTCGCCGCCGGGCCGACCCAAGGCGAAACAGCCCCCTCGGGGGGCAGCGAACCACGTCAAGCGGGGAGCGTGGGGGCCGTTCTCTCCGCCGGGCCGACCCAAGGCGAAACAGCCCCCTCGGGGGGCAGCGAACCACGTGAAGCGGGGAGCGTGGGGGCTGTCCTGTTCGGCCTGCCCGGCAACCCGGTCGCCGTGATGGTGACTTTCCTGGCCTTCGTGCGCCCGGCCCTGCTGCGCATGATGGGCTGCCGCCCCGACCCGGTGCCGCTGCTCAGGGCGCACAGCGCCGAGGCCATACGCAAGAAGCCCGGGCGCACCGAGTACCAGCGCGGCATGGTCAGCCGCGCGCCCGACGGCACCCTGCAGGTCCGCACCACGGGCAACCAGGGCTCGGGCGTGCTGAGCTCCATGGTCCAGGCCAACGGCCTGATCGTGCTGCACCACGACCAGGGCTCGGTCGCCGTGGGCGACGAGCTCGACGTGATGATGTTCGACGGCGTGATCTAGGCCGCCTCGGCGGCCAGCACACGGCAGACCTTGCCGCTGCGCCCGCGCGGCACCTGCCCCAGCTCCTCGATCACGCGGATCGGCTGCAGGCCCAGCACCTCGGCGAAACCGGACAGCGCGGCGCGGCAGCGCGCCATGGCCGCCGCCGCATCGCCGCCCTGCAGGTCCAGGCGCAGCACCAGGGTGTGGGCGTCGCGCTGACGCAGCTGGAAATCGAACACGCCGGCCTGGTCCTCCAGCACCGTGGTCAATGCCAGCGGCAGCAGGGTCACCTTGCGTCCTCCGCGGCCGGCCATCACCAGGGGCGCGTCGCCGCGGCCCTGCACCTCGATCACCGGCAGCGGAGAGCCGCAGGCACAGCGCTCGGCGTGGACCGTGACCTGGTCGCCCAGGTCGTAGCGCAGCAGGGGCTGGACGGTCTGGGCCAGATGGGTCAGCAAGGTGGTGCAAGGCGTCTGGCCGGCGGGCACGGGGCGCCGCTGCTCGTCCACCGGCTCCAGGATCACCCAGTCGGCGTTGGCGTGCAGGCAGCCCTGGCGGCATTCCCAGGCGATGCTGAGGAACTCCGAGGCCCCGTAGCTGTTGCGCAGGCTGCAGTCCCAGGCCTGGGTCACGCTCTGGCGCACGGCCGGGCTCAGGTTCTCGCCGCCGGTCCAGACCTCGCGCGGGCGCACCCGCAGCGCCCCGCTGCGCGCCTGCTCGGCCAGCAGCGAGGCCACGGTCGGATAGCAGGCGATCACCGTGGGCCAGAAGGCGTTGAGCCCCGCCACCAGCGCCTCGGCGGACTGCAGGATGGAGAAACTCTGCATCGCCTGGGCCATCCAGGGATTGATCTGGCGCAGCCGCTGCACCGAGACATAGCTCGCGAAATGGCCGTTGGTCGCGCCGACGAAAGCGATGCGCTCGCCAACGCACCAGGGGTCCACCCAGCGCCGCAGCGGGCGCGGCGCATGCCGGCGCAGCGTCTCCAGCGCGTCGTAGACGGCCATGGCCTGGGCATCCTGCACGAACAAGCCCGGCTGCGCGCTCGTGCCCGAACTCTCCCAGACCATGTAGCGCCCCAGGTAGGGCTCGGCGACCCGTCCGGCATCGGCCATGAAGGCGCGCAACTCGTCGAGCTTGAGCTGCGGGTCGGTCACCCAGTCGTCGAAACGCTGCATCAGCTCGCCGCGCGTCACGACCGGCAGCGCCTGCAGCGGCGTCTGCCCCGGCGTCAGGCCGCGCAGCCGTTCGCGGTACAGGCGCGAGCGGCACTGCGCGAGCGCCATCACATGCGCCAGCCTGCGCTGTTGGCGGGCCAGGATCGCCGAGGGTGTGGCGTAGCCGACACTCAGCACGTCGGAAGCCACGACACTGAACTGCCAAGGATCGAACACGGGAGTCATACGCTGCTCACCTTGCCTTTCCGGGAATCAGGGAGGGAAGACACGCCCCGACCTCCGGGGCCACCCAACTCAACAGCCGGCTTGCCCGGCCTGTCACCTGCGGCCATGCTAGGCCACCAGCGCCCTCTCGCCTTGCGCTGGATCAACGTCGGGCGGCGCCGGAAGACCCGGCGGCGCTCGAGGAAAAACACTGAAGATTAGTTGACCGATGCGGCCCGGTCAAGCGGCGATGCATGGGGGTGCGGCACCTCGTCCACCGCCACCGTGATGGCGCCCGGCACGGCCTTGCGCGCAAACAGCGAGTACATGGCGGGCACGACGAAGATGGTCAGCAAGGTGCCCAGCGACATGCCGCCCACGATGACCCAGCCGATCTGGATGCGGCTTTCGGCGCCGGCACCGCTGGCCGTGGCCAACGGTACCGCACCCAGCACCATGGCGCCAGTGGTCATCAGGATGGGCCGCAGGCGCTGCGCCGAGGCCTTGACCAGCGCGTCGATCATCGAAAGGCCCTGCTCGCGCAGCTGGTTGGTGAATTCGACGATCAGGATGCCGTGCTTGGTGATCAGGCCGACCAGGGTGATCAGGCCGATCTGCGAGTACACGTTGAGCGAGCCGCCCGACCACTTGAGCGCCAGCAGCGCACCGATCATGGACAGCGGCACCGACAGCATGATCACCAGCGGGTCGACGAAGCTCTCGAACTGCGCGGCCAGCACCAGGAAGATGAACAGCAGGGCCAGCACGAAGACGATCAGCAGCGCGCCCTGCGAGCTGCGGAACTCGCGCGAGGTGCCGTTGAGGTCGGTGGTGTAGCCCGGCTTGAGCACCTTGGCCGCGGTCTGGTCCAGAAAGCCCAGCGCCTGGCCCAGCGAGTAGTCGGGCGCGAGGTTGGCCGTGATCGAGGCCGAGCGGCGCTGGCCGAAGTGGTTGAGCTCGCGCGGGCTGACGCTCTCGCGCACCGTCACCAGGGCCGACAGCGGGATCATGGCGTCGTTGCGCCCGCGCACCTGGATGCGCTCGATGTCCTCGGGCGTGGTGCGCCCGCTGGCCTGGGTCTGCACGATCACGTCGTACTGCTCGGCGTCGCGCTTGTAGCGCGTCACGTTGCGACCGCCCAGCATGGTCTCGATGGCGCGCGCCACCACGTCCACGCTGACGCCCAGGTCCGCCGCCTTGGCCCGGTCGACGTCGATGCGCAGCTCGGGCTTGTTCAGGCGCAGGTCCACGTCGGGCGAGACGATGCCGGGGTTCTTGGCGATCTCGCCCTGCATCTGGCGCAGCACGCGGTTGAGGTTCTCGTAGCTGTCCGAGGTCTGGATCACGAAGTTGACGGGCCGCTCGCGAAAGCCCTGGCCCAGCGAAGGCGGCGTGATCGGAAAGGCGTTGACGCCCGGCAAGCCGTTGAACTTGGGCTGCAGCTCACGCGCAATCTCCAGCGTGGACTTGCTGCGGTTTTCCCAGTCCACGGTGCGATAGACCACGCTGGCCTGGGCCACGGTGGGGTTGCCGACGTTGGCGAAGATGCGGTCGAACTCGGGGTAGGCCTGACCCATGCGCTCCAGCGCCTGGGCGTAGCGGTTGGTGTAGTCCAGCGTCGCGCCATCGGGCGCGTTCACCGTGGCCAGGATGGTGCCGCGGTCCTCCAGCGGCGCGAGTTCCTGCTTCATGCCCGGGTAGACGAAGTAGATCGCCGCCGCGCAACCCAGCATCACCGCCACCACCGCCCAGCGCGCCTTGAGCAGCACCCAGCGCAGCAGGCGGCCATAGGCCTGGGACAGCGCCGTCAGCCAGCGCTCCATGCCGCGGTCGAACAGGTTGGGCTTGGGGTTGTGACGCAGCAGCAGCGAGCACATCATGGGCGAGAGCGTCAGCGCGACGAAGCCCGAGACCAGCACCGCGCCGGCCAGCGCCAGCGCGAACTCCATGAACAGACGGCCGGTGCGCCCGGGGGTGAAGGCCAGCGGTGCATAGACGGCGGCCAGGGTGAGCGTCATCGCGACCACGGCGAAGCCGATTTCCTTGGCCCCCTTGATCGCGGCCGAGAACGGGTCCAGCCCCTCCTCGATGTGGCGGAAGATGTTCTCCAGCACCACGATGGCGTCGTCCACCACCAGGCCGATCGCCAGCACCAGCGCCAGCAGGGTCAGCGTGTTGATCGTGAAGCCGGCCAGCGCCATCAGGGCGAAGGCGCCGATCAGGCTGACCGGAATGGTCACGATGGGAATGATGGAGGCGCGCGCGGTGCGCAGGAACACGAAGATCACCAGCGCCACCAGGCCCACGGCCTCGGCGATGGTCTGGTAGACGCTCTTGACCGAGCGGTCGATGAACACCGAGTTGTCGTTGGCGACCTCCACCGAAAGGTCTGGCGGCAGGTCGGCCTTCAGCCGCGGCAGCACGTCGCGCACGCCCTGGGACAGCAACAGCGGGTTGGCCGTGGCCTGACGGATCACGCCGGCCGAGATGGCCGGGCGGCCGTTCAGGCGCACCGCGCTGCGCTCGTCGGCCGCGCCCTCCTGCACCCGCGCCACGTCGCGCAGCTTGACCGGAAAGCCGTTCACCGTCTTGAGCACGATCTCGGCGAACTGGCCCGGACGGATCAGCTCGGTCTGCGAGGTGACGCTGAACTCGCGCTGCTGCGACTCGATGCGGCCGGCCGGCAGCTCGAGGTTGCTGCGGCGGATCGCGTCCTCCACGTCCTGGGTGGTCAGGCGGTAGGCGGCCAGCCGGTCCGGGTCCAGCCAGACCCGCATGGCGTACTTGCGCTCGCCGAAGATGCGCACGTCGGCCACGCCGGTCACGGTCTGCAGGCGCGGCTTGACGACGCGGCTGACCAGGTCGTTGACCTGCAGCGGCGACAGCGTGTCGCTGGTGAAGGCCAGCCAGATCACCGGGAAGGCATCGGCCTCGACCTTGGCGATCACCGGCTCGTCGATCGCCTGCGGCAGGCGGTTGCGCACGCGCGAGGTGCGGTCGCGCACCTCGGCGGCAGCCGAGTCGGCGTCCTTCTCGAGCCTGAAGCGCACGCTGATCTGCGCCTGCTCGGCGCGGCTGATCGAGGTGATCACGTCCACCGCGTCGATGCCGGCGATCGAGTCCTCCAGCGGCTTGGTGACCTGCGACTCGATGACCTCGGCCGAGGCGCCCGCATAGCGCACGCTCACCGTGACCACGGGCTCGTCGATCTTGGGGTACTCGCGCACGCTCAGGCGGTTGAAACTGACGGCGCCTATCAACACGATCAGCAGGGACAGCACGGTGGCGAACACCGGCCGGCGGATGGACACTTCGGCTAGTTGCATGGCTTGCAGCCCGGTGGTGGCGCTCAGGCCGGCCGGCGCTCGATCGCGCAGGGGTTGGGGCCCGCTGGCGCGCGCGCCGCTGTGGCCGCGGCCAGGGCCGTGCCGCCCGCCGCCGAAGCAGGAGAGGCCGGCGTGCCGGCGGGCGCCGAAGCGCGCGGGGCCGGGCTGCCGGCCGGGGCGCTCGCCGCCGCACCAGGGCGGCCGAGCTCGACCACGCGCACCACGGTGTCGTCGCGCTGCACGCGCTGCTGGCCCGCGGTCACCACGCGGTCGCCGGGCTCCAGGCCCAACAGCACCTCCACCCGGCCCGGCATGCGCAGGCCCAGGCGAACCTCGACGCGGCGCGTCGCCAGGCTGTCCTGGTCCGGCCCCTCGACCAGCTTGATCACGTACTGGCGCCCGCCCTGCGGCACGATGGCCTCCTCGGGCACCACGCGCGCGTCCTCGCGCACGCCGAACACCGCGGTGACGCGGGCGAACATGCCGGGGCGCAGCTGCAGCGCGCGGTTGTCGATGCAGCCGCGCACGCCGACCGAGCGTGCGTTGGCATCGACCAGCGGATCGACGGCCTGGATCAGCGCCTGGAACGGGCGGCCCGGCAGCGCGTCCACGGCCACATCGGCCTGCTGGCCCGGCTTGATGCGGGTCTGGAAGCGCTCGGGCAGGCGGAAATCGACGTACAAGGCCTCCATGTCCTCGATGTTGACGATGTCCGCCCCGTCCTTGAGGTAGTCGCCCACGTTGACGCTGCGTATGCCGGCAACACCGTCGAACGGCGCCACCAGGCGCAGCCGCGCCACCGTGGCCTGGGCCAGCGCCACCTTGGCCTGGGCGACCTGCAGCGCCGCGCCGCTCTCGTCGACCGAGCGCTGGCTGATGAAGTTCTGCGCCACCAGCTCCTGGTTGCGCCGGTGGTTGGCCTGGGCGATCGACAGCTCGGCCTGGCTCTGCTGCAGCTGGGCCTGCGGCAGCCGGTCGTCCAGCTGCACCAGCAGCTGACCCTTGCGCACGCGCTGGCCGTCGCTGAAATGCAGCCGCGCCACGCGCCCGCTGACCTCGGGGCGCAGCACCACGCCCTGGCGCGAGCGCAGGCTGCCGACCGCCTGGGTGTCGTCGACCAGCCGCATCAGCTGCACGGTGGCGGCCTCCACGGCCGGCGGGCGCGCCGGGCCGCGCGCGCCGGCGGCCGGGGCGCTGGCCTGCCCCTCGACGGCCGGCTCGGAACGCGGCTTGTGCTGATACCACCAAGCGGCCCCCGAGGCCGCTGCAATGCCGACCGCGGCGACCACGGTGTAGATGACTTTGGATGCCATGAAGGAAACTGTCCGGTGTTGCAGGCGGAGCATGCGCCTGGGTGGCCGCTCCGTGTCAGTCCGCAATGTAACAGCGCGTACGCAACCCTACTGGGCGCATTTCCCTTCCGGGCGGGCCTGAGCGGCCCCAAAGCCGCATCTTTACCTGAGATTTACCTCGCGCCGCTCAGCGGCGGCGCCCCAGGGCCTGCTCGACGCCGCGGTTGGCCAGCGCGTCGGCGCGCTCGTTGCCCGGGTCGCCCGAATGGCCCTTGACCCAGTGCCATTCGATGCGGTGGCCGGCGCCGCTGGCCAGCTGGTCCAGCCGCTGCCACAGTTCCACGTTCTTGACCGGCTGCTTGGTCGAGGTGCGCCAGCCCTTGGCTTTCCAGCCGTGGATCCATTCGGTGATGCCCTTGCGCACGTACTCGCTGTCCAGGTAGAGCGAGACCTGGCAGGGGCGCTTGAGGGCCGACAGCGCCTCGATCACCGCGGTCAACTCCATGCGGTTGTTGGTGGTGGCGAGCTCGCCGCCAAACAGCTCCTTCTCGCTGCTGCCCGACTTGAGCAGCACGCCCCAACCGCCGGGGCCGGGGTTGCCCTTGCAGGCACCGTCGGTATGGATTTCAACGTGATTCAAGTTCTTTTTCCGTTCTGGCCGGCCCGAAGCGGGCGCCATTGGCGATGGAAACCGGGGCCGTGGGAACGGCGCGCGCGGGGGCCCAGAGCGGACCCTGCAGCATCATGCCACGCACGCGCTTGACCGCGACCACGAAGTAGGCCGCGCCTAAGATCGGCCACCAGCGCGCGCCGGCCGCATCCATCCAGGCCAGGCGCTCGAGCCAGCGCTCGGTGCGCACGGCGGCGCGGTAGCAGCCGAAATCGCCGGACTCGACCTCGAATCCGAGCAGGCGCAGCCAGTCGCGCAGGCGCCAGTAGCCGATGTGCTCGCCCAATTCGGGCAGGAAGGGCTCGCCGAAGCCGAACCGGCGGTACAGCCGGGCGCGCCGCTGGCGCAGCCCCCAGAGGCTGACGGGGTTGAGGCCGCAGACCACGACACGGCCGTCGGGCACCAGCACGCGTTCCACCTCGCGCAGCGTGGCATGCGGGTCGGCGTTGTGCTCCAGCGTGTGCGGCAGCACGATCAGGTCCAGGCTGTGCTCGGGAAAGGGCAACGCCGCGAAATCGGTCGCCAGCGCCATGCGCGCGAACGCGGGCGCCTGCTCGGGGGCGGCCAGCCCCAGGTCGTCCAGCGCCAGCCAGCGGTGCGGCATGCGGTTGGCCTGCAGCGCGTCGACCTCGGGCAGGCCCAGCTGCAGCGCGTGGTAGCCGAAGATGTCGGCCACCGCCAGATCGAAACGCGCCTGCTCCCAGGCCAGCAGGTAGCGGCCGGGCGGGGTCTGGAGCCAGTCGTGCAGACCGGCCGCGCTTCTTATAATTTGCTGGCTCATGAAGTTAACTCCGCTGCCCGCTTTTTCCGACAATTACATCTGGCTCTTGCACGATGGACGCGACGCGGTGGTGGTCGACCCGGGCGACGCGGGCCCCGTGCTCGAGGCCTTGCAACAGGAGCGCCTGCGCCTGCATGCGATTCTAGTCACGCACCACCACCCGGATCACACGGGCGGCGTGGCGGCGCTGCGCGAAGCCACCGGCGCCTTGGTCTATGGCCCGGCCCGGGAAAGCATTCCCGAGCCCTTCCAGCCCTTGGCAGGGGGCGACCGGGTCGAGCTGCTGGGCTGCGCCTTCCAGGTGATCGACGTGCCCGGTCACACGGCGGGACACATCGCCTTCCATGCGCCCAATGCACCCGGCGGCCCCCTGCTGTTTTGCGGCGACACCCTGTTCTCGGGGGGGTGCGGCCGCCTGTTCGAGGGCACGCCGGCGCAGATGCTGGCCTCGCTCGACACCCTGGCCGCGCTGCCGGGCGCGACGCGCGTGTGCTGCGCGCACGAGTACACCCTGAGCAATCTGCGCTTTGCGCGCGCGGTGGAACCCGACAACCTCCGCCTGATCGACTACCTGGGCCAGTGCGAGCGCCTGCGCGCGCGCGGCCTGCCCACCTTGCCCGCCACCCTGTCCACCGAACGGGAGATCAACCCCTTTCTGCGCAGCCGGGAGCCGGGCGTGCTGCGCGCCGTGCGGGCCCATGCCCCTGGCGCCGCGACCGAAGAAGCGGCCGTGTTCGGGGCGCTTCGTGAATGGAAGAACCAGTTTCAATGAGAACCATCCCCATCCTGTGCCTCGCCGCCACCCTGTGGCTGGCGGGCTGCGCCAGCACCGCCCCCGACAGCACCAGCCCCGAGCAAACCCCTGCCACCGCCACGCGCACCGCAGCGGGCGAACACAAGGCGGTCCAGCCCACCGGGGCCATGCAGCCGCTGGCGGCGGCGCGCGCCGGCTCGCAGGCCGTGGCGCACCTGGAGCCGCCGGCCGACCTCTGGGAGCGCATACGCCGGGGCTTCGCCATGCCCAACCTCGAGAGTGACCTAGTGCGCGACCGCGAGCAGTGGTATGCGACCCGGCCCGACTACATGCTGCGCATGACCGAGCGCTCGCGCAAATACCTGTTCCACATCGTCGAGGAACTGGAGCGGCGCAACATGCCGACCGAGCTGGCCCTGCTGCCCTTCATCGAGTCGGCCTTCAACCCGCAGGCCGTCTCCAGCGCCAAGGCGGCCGGCATGTGGCAGTTCATGCCGGCCACCGGCAAGTACTTCGAGCTCAAGCAGAACGTGTTCCGCGACGACCGGCGCGACGTGCTCGAGTCCACGCGCGCCGCGCTCGATTACCTGCAGAAGCTCTACGGCATGTTCGGCGACTGGCACCTGGCCCTGGCCGCCTACAACTGGGGCGAGGGCAGCGTCGGCCGCGCCCTGTCCAAGAACCAGCGCGCCGGCCTGGGCCTGAGCTACCCCGAGCTCAACATGCCAATGGAGACGCGCTTTTACGTGCCCAAGCTGCAGGCGGTCAAGAACATCATCGCCCAGCCCGAGGCCTTCAACGCAAAGCTGCCGCTGATCGAGAACCACCCCTACTTCCAGACCGTGGACATCACGCGCGACATCGACGTCGCGCTCGCGGCCCGCCTGGCCGAGATCAAGCTCGAGGACTTCAAGGCGCTCAACCCCTCGCTGCACCGTCCGGTGATCCTGGCCGCGGGCACGCCGCAGATCCTGCTGCCCTGGGACAACGCCGCGATCTTCCAGCGCAACCTCGAGGCCCACAGCAGCCACCGCCTGGCCAGCTGGACCGCGTGGGTGGCGCCCACGACCATGAAGGCCGCCGAGGCCGCCCGGCGCGTGGGCATGGACGAGGACGAGCTGCGCAGCATCAACAACATCCCGCCGCGCATGATGATCAAGGCCGGCTCGACGCTGCTGGTGCCGCGCTCGGACCGCGCCGATGCCGACGTGGCGGAACATGTCGCCGACAACGGCCAGCTGGCGTTCACGCCGGAAGTCGTGCTCAGGCGCACCGTGGTGCGGGCCCGGCGCGGCGAGTCGCTGGCGGCGCTGGCCGGCCGCTACGGCGTGAGCGCGGCCAGCGTGGCCGGCTGGAACAAGCTCGGCGCCTCGGCGGCGCTCAAGAAGGGCCAGACCCTGGTGATGTACCTGCCGGCGCCGGCAGGGCGCGCCGCCGCCCGCAGCCGCGTGGCCGGCAAGCCGGCCGCCGCGGCGCCCAGCGCGGCCAAGCCGGCGCGCCGCAGCGCCGGCGTGCCGACGCGCAAGACCCGGCGCTGAGCGATCGCCGTTACGTCAAGCCCCGTCGTCAGGCCTGGAAGCGCTGCTTGGCCCGGCGGGCGAATTCGTTGGTGTAGCTGCGCCCGAGGTCGATGCGCTCGCTGCGCACCAGGGCTTCGAAATCGGCCAGGGCGCGCAAGGTGGTGCGCGCGCCCTCGTCGGAGATCAGTCCGTCGTGCGAGATCGCCTCGCGCAGCTTGTTGAACGAGGCCAGGTACAGCGCGCGATCGCCCAGCATGTAGCTCTCGGGCACGGTCTTGATCAGGTCGCCCGGCCCGGCCGTCTGCAGCCACTTGAGCGCGCGGACGATGGCATGGGTCAGCGCCTGCACGGTCTGGGGATGCCTTTGCACGAAATCGGCGCTCGCGTACAGGCAGCAGGTCGGCATGGGCCCGCCCAGCAGTTCCTGCGTGCCGCGCAGCGTTCGGGTGTCGGAGACGATGCGTACCTCGCCACGCTGCTCGAGCATGGTCATCACCGGGTCGGTGTGGCTGATCGCGTCGAGCTCGCCGTCGCGCAGGGCCGCCAGCACACCCGCCCCCGCCCCGCTGCCCGCGCCCGTGGCGATGTAGCGCACGTCGGCCGAGCCCAGGCCGGCCCGGGCCAGCGCCAGGCTGGCGATCATGTGACTGGAAGAGCCCGGCCGCACCACGCCTATCCTGCGGCCACGCAGCTGTTCGAGCGCGCGAAACCCGGGCACGTTGCGCGTGGACACGCCAAGGGCGATCTGCGGCGCCCGGCCCAGCAGGACGAAGGCTCGGTAGCTGTGCCCGCGGCTTTGCAGCTCCAGGGTTTCCGCGTAGGCGCCGACGACCACCTCGGCCGCGCCGGCCAGCGCGGCCTGAACCGCCAGCGCGCCATCGCCCTGGTCGACGATGTCGACCTCCAGCCCCTCGGCCTTGAAGAAACCCAGCTGCTCGGCCAGGGTCAGGGGCAGGTGGTTCAGCGAGGCCTTGCCACCCACGGCCAGGGTGAGCCGGGCCTTCTCGGGCCGGGGCTGGGCATGCAGCACGGGCGCCGCCACGGCCGAGGCCAGCCACAGCGCAGCCTGGTGAAACGCGCGTCGTCGCAGCCCTGTCGCGGCCATGGGGTCCTCTCCTTTTTTTCGTGGTTTGGACCAAGGCTAGTGGCAGGCCTGCCGCGGCGCATCGGGAACATCCCCATCGGGGACTTCCCCATCGGTGACATCCCGAACGGGTCAGCGATAGCCCAGGAACAGGATGCCGAGGTTGGCGCAGAAGGCCAGCGCCTGTTCACGTCCACGATCTCTATGGGGCTGCGCAACCGCTACAGTTGAACGTTTAGCGACCCTGGCTTCGATTTCCCCGTCCCATGCATTTCTCCCTCCCGCCCGGCTTCATGGTGGTGCACGGCAACCGCCTGGAAGACCTGCGCGACCTGGCCGTGGACTTCGTCAAGGCCCATCCGCTGCCGCCGCTGCTGCCCGAAGTCTTCCTGGTGCAGAGCAACGGCATGAAGCACTGGCTGGAGCTCGCGCTGGCGCGCGAGGAGGCGCTGGGCATCTGCGCGGCCACGCGCATGGAGCTGCCGGGCCGCCTGCTCTGGGAGGTCTACCGCAGCGTGCTCGGCCAAGAGGCCGTGCCCGAGCAAATGCCCTTCGACAAGACGGCCTTGGCCTGGCGCCTGGTGCGCCTGCTGCCCGAGCTCGCGGCGCAGGACGAGGCCTACGCGCCGCTGCGCCGCTACCTGGCCGGCGACGCCGATGGGCGGCGGCGCTACCAGCTGGCCCTGCAGCTGGCCGACGTGTTCGACGGCTACCAGAGCTACCGCAGCGACTGGCTGGACGACTGGGCGCAGGGCCAGGACCTGCTGCGCGGGCCCACCGGCAGCCGGCCGCTGCCGCCGGCCCATGCCTGGCAGGCGCGGCTGTGGCGCGCGCTGCGGGCCGATGTGGGCGAAGACCTGGCCCAGGCCTCGCGCGCATCCGTGCACGCGCGCTTCATGCGCGCGCTGCAGGCGCACGACACCACGGGCCCGCGGCCCGCGGGCGTTCCGCCGCGCATCGTGGTGTTCGGCATCTCCAGTCTGCCGCAGCAGACGGTGGAGGCGCTGGCCGCGCTGGGCCGGGTCTGCCAGGTGCTGATGCTGGTGCAAAACCCCTGCCGGCACCACTGGGGCCATGTGGTCGAGGGGCGCGAGCTGCTGCGTCCGCTGGCGCGCCAGCGCCAGACCCCCAAGCCCGGCCTGCCCTATGCCGCGCCGGACGCGGCCGAGCTGCACGCCCAGGCCCCTCCGCTGCTCGCCTCCTGGGGCAAGCAGGGGCGCGACTACCTGCACCTGCTGGACGAGTTCGAGCCGCCCGAGCAGGCCGGTGCGCCGCTGCAGCGCATCGATGTCTTCGTCGACCCGCTGGACAGCCCCGGCGCGGCCAGCCAGCTGACCCAGCTGCAGTCCGACATCCTCGAGCTCGAGCCGCTGCCCGCGGCCCCGGGCGCGCTGCCCGACGACGGCGCCATCAGCCTGGTCTTGGCGCATTCGGCGCAGCGCGAGGTCGAGGTGCTGCACGACCAGCTGCTGGCCTGGTTCGACGCCGACCCCAGCCTGTCGCCGCGCGAGGTCATGGTGATGGTGCCGGACATGGCGGGCTTTCTGCCGCATATCCAGGCCGTATTCGGCCGCTTCGCGCCCGGCCACCCGCGCCACATCCCGTTTTCCGTGGCCGACCGCTCGCCGCGCCAGTCGCCGCTGGTCCAGGCGCTGGAGCGCCTGCTCGGCCTGCCGACCTCGCGCATCACGCTGGCCGACTGGCTCGGCCTGTTCGAGGTCGCCGCCGTGCGCAAGCGTTTCGACCTCGGCGAGGCCGATGTCGCGCAGCTGCAGGACTGGCTGGCGCTGGCCGGCGTGCGCTGGGGCCTGGATGCCGCCCACCGCCGGGCCTGGGGCCTGCCTGCCGACGCCCAGGGCGCCGAGCAGAACACCTGGGCCTTCGGCCTGCGCCGCATGCTGCTGGGCTATGCCACGGGCGGCGGTGAGGCCTGGCAGGGCGTGCTGCCGCTGGCCGAGGTGGGGGGCCTAGGCGCCCAGCTGGTGGGCCGGCTGGCCGACTGGGTCGATGCCATGTCGCTGAGCCTGCAGGAATTGCGCGAGGACCGCCCCCCCGCGCAATGGCTGGCCCAGCTGCAGGCCCTGCTGGAGCGCTTCTTCGCGCCCAGCAGCGAGGCCGAGGAGCGGCTCCTGCGCCAGCTCGCCGAGCAACTCGCGCAATGGCGCCGGCTCTGCGACGAGGCCCGCCTCACCCAGCCCCTGCCGCTGGTCGTGGTGCGCGAGCACTGGCTGGCCCAGATCGAGGCGCCGGGCCTGCAGCAGCGCTTCTTCGGCGGCGGCGTGCAGTTCGCCACGCTGATGCCCATGCGCACCATCCCCTTCCGCGTGCTCTGCCTGCTGGGCATGAACGACGCCGACTACCCGCGCCAGGCCGCGCCGCGCGACTTCGACCTCATGGCCCAGAGCTGGCGCCCCGGCGACCGCTCGCGGCGCGAGGACGACCGCTACCTGTTCCTCGAAGCCCTGCTGTCGGCACGCGAGAAGCTCTACATCAGCTGGCAGGGCCACCGCGCCACCGACAACGCCGAGCTGCCGCCCTCGGTGCTGGTGGCGCAGCTGCAGGACGCGCTGAAGGCGCGCTTCGCGCAGCCGCCGACGCCGCGCCTGCAGCCGCTGCAGGCCTTCTCGGCGCGCTACTTCGAGGCCGGCTCGTCCTTCTTCAGCTATGCCGACGACTGGCAGCAGGCGCTGGCCGAGCGCCCCGAGGCAGCGCCCGCCGCCGCGGCAGCGGAAGCGGAAGCGGAAGCGGCGAACACGCCCTGCCCCGCCGAGCTCACGCTCGAGGCGCTGGAGCGCCTGCTGCGCCAGCCGGTCGAGGTCTACTGGCGTTCGCGCCTGGGCGTGCGGCTGGAGCAGCCGCAGGAGGCGGCGCCCGAGGACGAACCCTTCGCGCTCGACGGCCTGGCGCAGTACCAGATCGGCCAGGCGCTGCTGCAGGCGCCCGACAGCGATCTGGCGCTGGCGCAGCTGCAGCTGTCCGGCCAGCTGCCCATGGCGGCCTTCGGCCAGCGTCTGGCGCACCAGCTGCAGGCCAAGGCGCAGGAAGTGCGGGCGCGCGCGCCGGCCTGGCAGGCCGCCTACCCCGAACTGCTGGCACCGCAGAGCCTGGCCCTGGACCTGGGCGAGGCGCGCCTCACCGGCACCCTGCGCGAGCTGCGCGCCGGCCCCGAGGGCTGGCTGCAGCTGGCGCAGCGCCCCGGCGCCGTGCTCGAGGGCAAGGAAGGCCGCAAGACCCCGCGCCATGGCGTGCTCACGGCCCTGTGGCTGCGCCATGTCGCGGCCTCGGCCACGGGGGCCAGCCTCACCAGCGTGATGCTGGGCGTCGACGGCCAGGTGCGGCTCGCCCCCCTCCCCGCGGACCAAGCCCTGGCCCTGCTGCAGGATTGGCTGGCGGCCTACCGCGCGGCCTGGTCGCGCCCCCTGCCCGTGACGCGCGACGCAGCCCTGGCCTACCTGCAGGCGCGCGCGGCCGCCGGCGAGGGCGAAGAGGGAGAAGACCCGGCGCTGGCCGCGGCACGCCAGGCCTTCGAGGGCGGCTACCGTCAACCCGGCGAATGGGAGCGCTCGGCCTATCTGCAGCGCAGCTTCGAAGGCTTCGACGAGATCGAGCACGAGCTGCCGCATTGGGCGCAGCGGATCTACGGCCCGCTGGTCCAGGAGGCCAGGCCGGGCCAGGCGGCGCAGCCCGAGGAGGCGGCATGAGCGACCGCGCCAACGCCCCGCCGGTGCAGCCGCTGGAACCGCTGGCCCTGCCGCTTGCCGGCACCCAGGTCATCGAAGCCAGCGCCGGCACCGGCAAGACCTGGACCCTGGCCGCCCTGTACCTGCGCCTGGTGCTCGGCCATGGCCGCGAGGACGCCGGCCTGCTGCCGCCGCAGATCCTGGTCATGACCTTCACCGAGGCCGCCACGGCCGAGCTGCGCGGCCGCATCCGGGCCCGGCTGGCCGAGGCCGCGCGCCACTTCCGCGAGCCGGACCGCCATGCCGGCGACGCCTTCCTGACCCAGCTACGCGAGGCCTACCCGCCCGAACACTGGCCCCGCTGCGCCTGGCGGCTCGACCTGGCCGCGCAGTGGATGGACGACGCCGCCATCCACACCATCCACGGCTGGAGCAGCCGCATGCTGCGCCAGCATGCCTTAGCCAGCGCCGGCCTGTTCCAGCAGTCCAAGGTCGAGGACAGCGAAGGCCTGAAACTGGCCGCGGTGCGCGACTACTGGCGCCAGTGGTTCTACCCCCTGCCCGAGGCCGCGCTGCAGGCCCTGGACGAGGTCGCGCGCACGCCGGACGAGCTGCTGGCCGGGCTCAAGCCCCTGTGGCAGGCCGCCGAGCGCCAGCCTGGCGCCGGCCCCGAGCCGGGCGCCGACCCCGCCAGCCTGCTGCGCGCCTGCAGCGACTGGCAGCGCGAGATCGAGGCGCTGGAGACCGCAGCGCGCGCGCTCTGGGCCGGGCACCGCGAGGCGCTGCACGCGCAGCTCATGCCGGCCATGGCCAAGGACCTGAGCGGCACCGTCTACCGCAAGGAAAAGCACGGCGACTACCTGGCCCAGCTCGACGCCTGGAGCCAGGGCGCCGCGCGCGATGCCAGGAACCTCGAGCGCTTCTCCCTCGCCAGGCTGCTCAGGAACACCAAGAAGAACTGCACGCCACCGGCCGACCCACAGGGCGTGTTCGCCGCGCTGGAGCAGCTGACCGAGGGCCTGGCGCGCAAGCCGCAGATCGCCGAGGCGCTGCTGGCGCACGCGGCGCAGGCCGTGGGACTGGCCTACGAACTGCGCAAGCAGCAGCTCGCGCAGTTCGACTTCTCCGACCTGCTGCAGCGCCTGTACCAGGCCCTGCAGGCCGAGGACGGCCACCTGGCCCAGGCCATACGCGCGCAGTACCCGGTGGCCCTGGTCGACGAGTTCCAGGACACCGACCCCTGGCAATGGGGCGCGCTGGCGCGCATCTACCCGCCGACCGGAGCGCAGGACGCCGAAGGCCCGGCCCGCGCCCTGGTCATGATCGGCGACCCCAAGCAGGCCATCTACAGCTTCCGCGGCGCCGACCTCGCGACCTACCTGCAGGCGCGCCACCAGGCCCAGGCCATCCACACACTGTCGGGCAACTTCCGCTCCACGGCGCAGCTGGTCAACGCCGTCAACCATGTGTTCGCCGGCGCCGACCAGCCCTTCGGCGCCATCGCCTTCGAGCCGGTCGAGGCGCGCAACCCCGCGGTGCAGGCGCTGCGCCTGCCCCATGGCGGCGCGGCCCAGCCCGCCATGACGGTCTGGCAGCTGGCCAGCGATGCGCCCATGACGGCCAAGGCCTACCAGCAGGCCATGGCCGAGTGCTTCGCCAGCCAGATGGTGGCGCTGCTGAATGGCCGCGCCGCGAGCCCGGGCCAGATGGCCGTGCTGGTGCGCAGCGGCCACGAGGCGCGCGCCATGCGCGAGGCCCTGGCGCGGCGCGGCGTGCGCAGCGTCTACCTGTCGGACCGCGACAGCGTCTACGCCACGCGCGAGGCCGCCGACCTCTGGCACATGCTGCGCGCGGTGGCCCAGCCGCGCTCGGTCGGCTTCCTGCGCGCGGCCCTGAGCACGCGCAGCTTCTGCCGGCGTCTCGATGAACTCGACCGCCTGATCCGCGACGAGGCCGCCTGGGATACCCAGGTCGAGAACTTCAACCGCTGGCACCAGACCTGGCAGCGCCAGGGCTTCCTGGCCATGCTCTACCAGCTGCTGCACGAGCAGGAGATCCCGCGCCGCCTGCGCGCCAGCGCCCCCGACCCCGAGCGCCGCCTGACCAACCTGCTGCACCTGGGCGACCTGCTGCAAAAGGCCAGCCTGGAGCTGCAGGGCGAAGGCGCCCTGGTGCGCTACCTGGCCGACCAGCTGCACGACCCCGCGGTCAGCGGCGAGGCGGCGCAGATGCGGCTGGAGACCGACGCCAACCTGGTTCAGGTCGTGACCATGCACAAGTCCAAGGGCCTGCAGTACCCGCTGGTCTTCCTGCCCTTCGTTGCCAACTTCCAGGCCGAGAAGGCCGCCAGCGGCCGCGACGACGCCGAGCGCCTGGCCGAGGACATGCGCCTGCTCTACGTGGCCCTGACCCGTGCCGAGCAGGCGCTGTGGCTGGGCGTGGCCCGGCGCAAGGACGACTTCGCCAGCGGCCAGGCCCAGCCGCGCAGCGCGCTCAGCCGCCTGCTCGGCCGCGCCTCGGCCGACGACCTGCAGCCGCGTCTGCAGCACTGGGCCGCCTGCCCCGACATCGTGGTCGCGCCGGCGCCCGAGCCCACGGCACAGGCCTACCAGCCCGACCAGGCCCCGCTCGCCCTCCAGCCCGCCCGCCGGCCCACGCGCCGCCTGGACAGCGGCTGGTGGCAGGCCAGCTTCAGCGCCCTCACGCGCGAGCTCTCGCATGGGGCGCCGGCGGGCCTGAGCGAGGCGCCCAGCGAGGACGAGGAGCGCTTCATGGACGCCCAGACCGACAGCCTGGAGCGCGCCCTGCCCGAGGCAGACCCGGCGGACGCGGCCGAGGCAGCGCCCTACAACGCCTTCCCCGCCGGCAGCGCCTACGGCACGCTGCTGCACGACCTGCTGGAGTGGCAGCTGCGCGAGGCCTGGCCCCTGCTGCAGGGCGCCGCCGCCGGCGAGGAGGCGCAGCGGCGCTGGCAGCGCCAGCTGGACAGCCAGGCCGAGAGCCTGAAGCTGGCCCCCGAGGCACGCGCGCTGCTCGAGCGCTGGATCGCGCAGATCGCCACCACCGCATTGCCACTGACGGACACTGACGCCGGCCTGGCCGGCACGCCGGCCCTGCGCCTGGGCCAGCTCGGCCTGGCCCAGGCCTGGCCCGAGATGGGCTTCACCCTGCTGGCCCATGGCCTGGGCGCCGAGGCCATCGACCGGCTGATCCGCCAGCATGTGCAGCCCGGCCAGCCGCGCGAGCCGCTGCGCCCGCGCAGGCTGCAAGGCCTGCTGACCGGCTTCATGGACCTGGTGTTCGAGCATGCGGGCCGCTACCACGTGCTCGACTACAAGTCCAACAAGCTGCCCGCCTACCGGCCCGAGGCGCTGCGCCAGGCCATGCTGGCGCACCGCTACGACGTGCAGGCCACGCTCTACCTGCTGGCCCTGCACCGCCTGCTCAAGGCCCGCCTGCCCGGCTACGACTACGAGCGCCATGTCGGCGGCGCCATCTACCTGTTCGCGCGCGGCATAGACCAGCCCGGCGCGGGCGTGCATCTCGAGCGCCCGCCGCTGGCCCTGATCGAGGCGCTGGACCAGGCCTTCGCCACGCCCCTCGCCCGCCAGGAGGAGCCCGCATGACGCCGCCGGACCAGCTCCCCCTGCCCTGGCTGGACCAGACGCCCACGCCCGGCGCGCCATGGCCCTGGCCGGCCGGCCCCGCCCTGCCTTTGAGCGCGCTGGACCGGGCCTTCGCCGCCTTCCTGCAGCAGCGCCAGCCCAGCGCCGACGCGCGCCACGCCTGGCTCGCGGCGCTGACCAGCCACCAGATGGGGCGCGGCCATGCCTGCCTGGACCTGCAGGGCCTGGCCGGCGAGCCCGGGCCGCTGCTGGGCTGGGAGGCCCCGGACCTGGCGGCCCTGCCCGCGCGCCTGGCCGAGGCCGCGGCCAGCCTGCCCTGGGCCCGCGGCGAGGCCAGCCCGCTGGTGCTGGCGGACCAGCGGCTCTACCTGCGCCGCGCCCATGAGGCCGAGCAGGCCATCCTGGCCGCCTTGCGCGAACGCCTGGCCCAGCCCTGCCCCGTGCCGGCCGAGCTGCCGGCGCTGCTGGCCCGCCTGTTTCCGCGCGCCGCGTCCGGCACCGGGGTGGACTGGCAGAAGGTCGCCTGCGCCCTGGCCGCGCGCGGGCGCCTCACGCTGGTGACCGGCGGCCCGGGCACCGGCAAGACCACCACCGTGATGCGCCTGCTGGCCCTGCTGCAAAGCCAGGCCCGCGCGCACGGCGAGACGCTGCGCATCCACCTGGCCGCGCCCACCGGCAAGGCCGCCAGCCGCCTGGGCCAGTCCATCGCCTCGGCCCTCACGCGCCTGCCCGAGGACATGCGGCCCGGCATCGCCAGCGAGGCCGTCACCCTGCACCGGCTGCTGCAGATCACGCCCGACGCCGGGCAGCGGCCGGTGCCCGTGCTGGCCAGCGACCTGGTGGTGGTCGACGAGGCTTCGATGATCGACCTGGAGATGATGGCGCGCCTGCTGGCCGCCGTGCCGCTGTCGGCGCGCCTGGTGCTGCTGGGCGACAAGGACCAGCTGGCCTCGGTCGAGGCCGGCGCCGTCATGGCCCAGCTTTGCGAGGGCGCGGCCCAAGGCCGCTACCGCGCCGAGACGCTGGACTGGCTGCGCGAGCAGGCCGGCGAGGACCTGACGGCCTGGCAGGAACCCAGGGAGGAAAGGGGCAGCGCCCTGGCCCAGCAGACCGTGATGCTGCGCCACAGCCGCCGCTTCGCGGAAGGCAGCGGCATAGCCCTCTGGGCCCAGGCGGTCAACGCCGGCGACCTTGCCGCCGCGCGCCGCCTGTGGGCCGGGCTGCCGGACTGGCAGGTTCCTGCAGCCGGCGCGGCGGCGCAGGAACTGACGCGGCTTGCGCCCGCGCGCCTGCCCGACGCGCGCTTCGCCCAATGCCTGCGCCAGGGCTGGGACCAGTGGCTGAGCGGCCTGGCGCCGCTGCGCTCAGACCCCGCGGTCAGCTGCGGCGACAGCGAGGCGCTGGCCCTGCTGCGGGCTTTCGGCGCCTTCCAGGTGCTCAGCGCGCTGCGCAGCGGGGCCTGGGGCGTGGACGCGCTCAACGCCCGCATCGCGCAGAGCCTGGGCCTGCCCGAGCAGGACTGGTACCCGGGCCGCCCGGTCATGGTCACGCGCAACGACTACAACCTGCAGCTCATGAACGGCGACGTGGGCCTGTGCCTGCCGCGCGCCGGCGGCCTGCGCGTCGCCTTCGCCACCGCCGGGGGCGGCGTGCGCTGGGTGCTGCCCTCGCGCCTGGACGCGGTGGACACCGTGTTCGCGATGACGGTACACAAGTCCCAGGGTTCGGAATTCGCGCATGTGATGCTGGTGCTGCCGGACCGCCCCTCGCCGGTGCTCACGCGCGAGCTGCTCTACACCGGCATCACGCGCGCCATGCAGCGCCTGACCCTGGTCGCGCCCGCGCCCGAGGTGCTCTGGCAGGCAGTGCAAAAGCGCGTGCTGCGCAGCGGCGGCCTGGCCGTGCACGACCAGGCTGCGGCCCCTCACAAGACTAGGAACACCCCATGACCCAGATGGCTCTCGGCTTCGACGCACCGGCCAAGGACGACACCCCCGCCGCCACCCTTCCCACCGTCCCTGCGCCCGCGGCGGACCCGCTCGAAGCGATGGCCCAGGCGCTCGCCCAGCACCCCGACTACCGCGTGCTGCGCCGCCTGGTGCCGCGCGCCGACTACGGCCCCGCAGGCCCAGGCGAGCGGCAGCGCGTGCTGATCCTGGACACCGAGACCACGGGCCTGGAGCAGCGCTCGGACAGGATCATCGAGCTCGCCATGCTGGCCGTCGACGTTGAGCTTGCCAGCGGCCTGCCCGTGGGCCCGGTCGAAGTCTACGAAGGCTTCGAGGACCCCGGCATGCCCATTCCGCCCAAGGCGCGCGAGATCACGGGCATCACCGACGCCATGGTCCAGGGGCATAGGCTGGACGAGGCGCGCATCGCCGAGATGGCGGCGCGGGCCGACCTGGTGATCGCGCACAACGCCGGCTTCGACCGCCCCTTCGTCGAGACCCGGCTTCCGCTGTTCGCCGACAAGGCCTGGGCCTGCTCGATCCAGGACATGGACTGGCAGGCCGAAGGCGCCGGCTCGGCCAAGCTGGAGTTCCTGGCCGGCGAGCGCGGCTGGTTCTACGACGCCCACCGCGCCCAGGTCGACTGCCACGCCCTGCTGCAGGTGCTGGCCCATCCGCTGAAGGCCGGCCAGACCGGCCTGGCCCGGCTGCTGCAGGCCGCGTCCACACCGAGCTTCAAGCTGCGCGCCACCGGCTCGCCCTTCGAGGCCAAGGACAAGCTCAAGGCGCGCGGCTACCGCTGGGACGGCGAGGCCAAGGTCTGGTGGCGCGCCCAGCCCTCGCCCGAGGAACTGGCCAGCGAGCTCGAATGGCTCAGGGCCCAGGTCTACGGGACGCGCCAGGCCACGGTGCAAGTCGAGGCCACGGACAGCCGGGTGCGCTACTCGGCACGTGCGGGGCAGCTGTCCGAGCGACCCCTTTGAGGCCGATGCTCAGGACTGCGGTGCGAACAGGCTGGCGGAGGCTTCGTCGGGATAGACCTCGACACCGTCACGCCCGGCGCGCTTGACCTTGTAGAGGGCCTTGTCGGCCTGGGCGATCCACGCCGCGCAACTGGGCGTGCCGGGCAGCAGCGGCGCAATGCCTATGCTCAGGGTCGGCGCAGCCCCGTCGTAGGCCAGCAGGCCCGAGCCCGCCAGGCTGGCACGTATGCGCTGCGCCACCTTGTGGGCTTCGCCGGCCCCCATGCCGGGAAAGATCACGCCGAACTCGTCGCCGCCGTAGCGGCCGACGATGTCGCCCTGCCGGACCTGCTCGCGCAGCACCTGCCCCACGCGGCGAATCACCTCGTCGCCGGCCGCATGGCCATGGCCGTCGTTGATTTCCTTGAAGCGGTCCACATCGACCAGCATCAAGCTCACTGAGCGCCCGTGGCGCTGGAAGGCCTGGAATTCCTCGGTTTGGCGCTTCTCCCAGTGGCTGCGGCTGTACAGGCCGGACATCGGGTCCTGCTCGCTCAGCCTGCGCAGTTCGTGCTTCTGCCGGCTCAGCTGCAGCGACAGCCGGTAGGTCACGATGCCTATGGTCAGCGGATAGGCCACGAGGAACGGAAGGCTGGCCAGCAGGGTCGTGAAGTTGGACGCCGGCTCGAATCGCAGCGGCAGCACCAACAGCGCGACCGCTGCGCCCGCCAGATGCGCCAGCAGGCCGCGCAGCCACAGCGCCAGCCCGCCCACGGCGATGTTGTCCATACTGAGCATGGCCAGGATCAGCACGCTGGGCAGAACGTTGAAGCCCATGGCCGGCACCCAGAAGCCGCCGTAGGCCGCGTCGAGCAGCAGGTTGCGGCGCTCGCGCTGGTAGGGCGATGCACTGCGCATCGCCCATTGGTAGGCCAGGTGCGGCCACAGCAGGCCGTTGAATGCGAGCAGGCCCCACAACCAGGGCGGCGCACCGACCTGGTAAAGTGCCGCGTCGACGCACACCGCCCCCAGGGCCAGGCCCAGCATGCGCGGCACATAGATGCGGCGAACCAGTCTCACGCCCCGGGCAGTGGCAAGGCCTGACGAGGCGCTCTCACGGAAATTCATCACGCGTCAGCATACCTCCGACTGCAGCCGAGCACTTGACCGTGGTCAAGACTTGCACTGCGACCTGCACGGCAGCGGCATGACGCCGATGGCGCGTTCCCTTGAGAAGCGCACTGGATGAATACAAGCCGCGAAAAGCGGCCATGGACTCTGCTACACTACGCGCCATCGCAGCCGGAGACGGTTGCCAATGGGTTCTTAGCTCAGTTGGTAGAGCAGCGGACTCTTAATCCGTAGGTCGTAGGTTCGAATCCTACAGGACCCACCATCAAATCAAGCACTTAGGCCAACTCTTCGGAGTTGGCCTTTTGCTTTCTGGGCACCATGCAGGCATTCGCGGGGAGCGTCGATCCGTGCCTCGGCGTTGATCTGCGCTACGTCGGGGCCTTGAGTGCTGCTGGCCCTGGAGGACATCAAGCACCGCCACAGGAAGGTGTGAGCGTGCCCTACAGGGCGAAGCCGTCGTCGGCCGCGATCACGGCGCCGTTGACGAAATGGCTCTGGTCGCTGGCCAGCAGCATCAGCACCGCGTCGAGATCCTGCGGCTGGCCCACGCGCTTGCGCGGCAGCATCTGCATCAGCTTCTGGCCCGAATCGGTCTGCCAGTGGTGGTGGTTGATCTCGGTGTCGATGTAGCCGGGACAGATGGCGTTGACGTTGATGCCGAAGCGCCCCCATTCGAGCGCCATGGCCTTGGTCATCTGCACCACGGCGGCCTTGCTCATGCAGTACACGCCGATCTGCGGCAGCACCTTGAGCCCGGCCATGGAGGCGATGTTGATGATGCGCCCGCCCGTGAAGCTGCCCGGCGCGGCGCCACGCGCGCGCGCCAGCATGCGCTTGCCCACCTCCTGCGCCACGAAGAAGGCACCGCGCACGTTGGTGTCGAACACGAAGTCGTAGTCCTCGGCCGCCACGTCCTGCAGGCGCTGGGTGGTGCTGACGCCCGAGTTGTTGACCAGGATGTCGATCGAGCCGGTCTCGGTCTCGGCATGGGCCACAGCCGCCTTGATCGAGTCGACGTCGGTCACGTCGAGCTCCACCACATGGGCGCTGCCGCCCTCGCCCTCGATGCGCGCGCGCAGATCCTTGAGCTTGTCCACGCGGCGGCTGGCCAGCACCACGCCCGCGCCAGCGCGCGCCAGCGTGCGCGCGAACTGGGAGCCCAGGCCGCTCGACGCGCCTGTCACGAAGGCCACGCGGCCCGAGAGATCGATGCTGTAAGCCATGGTGAGCGTCTCCAAGTCAGGAAGGGGCCGTCCGATTGTCGATAACCACCGCATAAAATGCGTCGCGGACCCGACAGGCGCCCCCCCGGCCGACTGTCGAGAATTCAGCCCCGACACGAATCCATTATCAAACGAGACGCCCCATGACCAACGAAGAAATTCTCAGTACCTACGGCCCGCGAGAAGCCATGGAATACGACATCGTCGTCGTGGGCGGCGGCCCAGGCGGCCTGGCCACCGCGATCCGCCTCAAGCAGCTGGCGGCCGAGCGCGGCCAGGACGTCTCGGTGGTGGTGCTGGAGAAGGGCTCGGAGCCCGGCGCCCATATCCTCTCGGGCGCCATCATGGACCCGCGCGCCCTGACCGAGCTGTTCCCGCACTGGAAGGAGCTCGGCGCGCCGCTGAACCAGCCGGTCACCGAGGACGTGTTCCTCATGACCAAGGAGGGCAGCGCCACCCGCATGCCCAACTTCCTGCTGCCCGATTGCTTCGACAACCACGGCAACTACATCGTCAGCCTGGGCAATGTCACGCGCTGGCTGGCCGAGCAGGCCGAGGGCCTGGGCGTGGAAATCTTCCCCGGCTTCGCCGCCGCCGAGGTGCTCTACAACGACAACGGCTCGGTCAAGGGCGTGGCCACCGGCAACCTCGGCATCGGCAAGGACGGCGAGCCGACCGAGAACTTCCAGCTCGGCATGGAGCTGCACGCCAAGTACACCGTGTTCGCCGAGGGCGCGCGCGGCCACCTGGGCAAGCAGCTGATCGCGCGCTTCGAGCTCGACGCCGGCAAGGACCCGCAGAGCTACGGCATAGGCATCAAGGAACTCTGGGAGATCGACCCCTCGCGCCACAAGCCCGGCCTGGCCCTGCACAGCGCCGGCTGGCCGCTGGACGAGGCCACCTATGGCGGCTCCTTCCTCTACCACATGGAGGACAACAAGGTGGTGGTCGGCTTCGTGGTCGGCCTCGATTACCAGAACCCCTGGCTCAGCCCCTTCGAGGAATTCCAGCGCTTCAAGACCCATCCCAACATCCGCTGGTACTTCGAGGACAGCGAGGGCCAGGTCAACGCCAAGCGCCTGGCCTACGGCGCGCGCGCCATCACCGCCGGCGGACTGCTGAGCTTGCCCAAGACCGTGTTCCCGGGCGGCGCCCTGGTCGGCTGCGACGCCGGCTATCTGAACGCCAGCCGCATCAAGGGCAGCCACGCCGCCATCAAGACCGGCATGCTGGCTGCCGAGGCCGCCTACGACGCGCTTGTCGCCGGCCGCCAGCACGACGAGCTGAGCGCCTACCCCGAGGCCTTCGAGGCCAGCTGGCTCTACACCGAGCTGAACAAGGCGCGCAACTTCAAGCAGTGGTTCAAGAAGGGCCGCAGCGTGGGCACGCTGATGACCGGCATCGAGCAGTTCCTGCTCAAGGGCAACATCCCCTGGACCCTCCACCGCGACAAGCCCGACCATGTGTCGCTCAGGCCCGCGGCCGAGTGCCAGCCGATCGACTACCCCAAGCCCGACGGCAAGCTGACCTTCGACCGCCTCTCCAGCGTGTTCATCAGCAACACCAACCACGAGGAGAACCAGCCGGCGCACCTGACGCTGAAAGACGCTTCGGTGCCGGTGGGCATCAACCTGGCCAAGTTCGCCGGCCCCGAGGCGCGCTACTGCCCGGCCGGGGTCTACGAGTTCGTCAAGAACGAGGACAACAGCGACCGCCTGCAGATCAACGCGCAGAACTGCGTGCACTGCAAGACCTGCGACATCAAGGACCCTACGCAGAACATCGTCTGGGTCACGCCCGAGGGCGGCGGCGGGCCGAACTACTCGGGCATGTAAGCCCGGGCGCATCGACGGGGCCGCAAGGCCCCGTTTCCTTTTGGCGCGCCCAGCCGGCCATGCCGTCAGCCAGCCGTAGGCAATGGCCGCGCCGCTGGCGCTAGGCTGTGCCCGTGCTTGTGGGAGCCCCGCAGCTTCATCCGCGAAAACCCCTAGGTCTGGCGCCCTTGGGCACACTCATAATACAAATTTGTATGACAACTTTCAGCCCGGAGCAGCGAGCCGGGCGCTTGTCCATCCCAGCAACCCAGGAGACCTGTATGAAATTGAGCAAACTGGTGATCGGCCTCGGCCTGGCCCTCGGCTTCGTGGCCGGCGCCGCCGCGCAGACCACGATGAAGATCAGCATTTCCATCGCCCAGAACTCGCACCAGGGCGTGGCCATCGACACCTTCGCCAAGGAGGTCGAGAAGCGCACCGGCGGCCGCTACAAGGTCCAGACCTTCTACTCCGGCTCGCTCGGCGGGGAGCGCGAGTCGATCGAGGCCGTGCAGCTGGGCACCCAGGAGCTGGCCTTCAGCTCCACCGGCCCGGTGCCCAACTTCGTGCCCGAGGCGCGCATCCTGGACATCCCCTTCCTGTTCCGCGACAAGGCGCATGCGCGCGCCGTGCTCGACGGCGCCATCGGCCAGGAGCTGCTGGCCAAGTTCGAGTCCAAGGGCTTCAAGGCCCTGGCCTGGGGCGAGAACGGAATCCGCCACATGACCAACAGCAAGCGCGACGTGAAGGCGCCCGAGGACCTCAAGGGCCTGAAGATGCGCACCATGGAGAACCCGGTGCACGTGGCCGCCTACAAGGGCCTGGGCATCGTGACCACGCCCATGGCCTTCCCCGAGGTCTTCACCGCCCTGCAGCAGGGCACGGTGGACGGCCAGGAGAACCCGCTGTCGGTGATCATGGCCTCCAAGTTCGACCAGGTGCAAAAGCACCTGACCCTGACCGGCCATGTCTACTCGCCCGGCATCTTCCTGATGAACAAGGCCAGCTTCGACAAGCTCAGCGCCGCCGACAAGCAGGCCTTCCTGGACGCCGCCAAGGAAGGCGTGAAGGCCAACCGTGCCCGCGTGGACGAGGACGACGCCAAGGGCGTGACCGAGCTGCGCGCCAAGGGCATGACCGTGATCGATAACGTCGACAAGTCCAAGTTCGTCGCGACCCTGGCCCCGGTCAACGCCGAGTTCGAGAAGCAGTTCGGCAAGGCCAACATCGACCGCATCCGCAACTTCAAATAATCGCCCTTCGCATCGGTGGTTTCAAGCGCCCGCCCAGCCCGAACTGGCGGGCGTTTTGATTCCGATGTCCGTTTTTTTCCGATTGCCTCCATGAAAAACAAATTCCTCGCACTGGAGCGCTGGACGACCGGCTTCTCCATGGCGGCGGCCTGCGCCATGATGGCCCTGGCCGCCAGCCTGGGCGTGTTCCAGATCGTCACGCGCTTCGTTCTCGAGACTCCGGCCGAATGGACCGAGGTCATCATCCGCTTCAGCCTGATCTGGATGGTGTTCCTCGGCATTCCCATGGCCTTCCGCCAGGGCGCCATGGTCAGCGTGGACGTGCTGTACCGCTGGAGCCCGCCGCGCATCCGCCGCCTGCTCGACACCGTGGTCTGCCTGGCTGCCCTGGCCCTGGTTGCCGTCATCATCTGGTGGGGCTGGGACTATGCCAACCGCGGCAAGGTGCAGACCATGATCGGCCTGGAGGACGTGTCCATGTTCTGGGCCTACCTTGCCATGCCGGTCGGCGGACTGTTCGCCGTGATCGGCATCCTCGGCAACCTGCTGGATCCCCAGCGCCTCGAACTGGAGACCGCGCAATGACCGCCGCCATGCTGACCACCATGGTGGTGTGCTTCGCACTCACCGTTTCCGTGGCCGTCTCGATCGGCCTGGCTGCCATCCTGGGCATCCAGGTGAGCAATGCCCACATGCTGATCTCCGTCAAGGAGATGTTCAACTCGATCAACAAGTTTCCGCTGGCCGCCATTCCCTTCTTCATCCTGGCCGGCAACATCATGGAGACCGGCGGCATCTCGCGCCGCCTGGTCGAGTTCGCCAAGAGCATCGTCGGCGGCGTGCAGGGCGGCCTGCCCATGACCTGCGTGCTTACCTGCATGATCTTCGCCGCGGTCTCGGGCTCCTCGGTGGCGACCACCTTCGCCATCGGCGCCATCCTGATCCCCGCGCTGATCAAGCACGGCTATCCGACCACCTACGCAGCCTCCTTGCAGGCCACCAGCGCCGAGCTCGGCGTGATCATCCCGCCGTCCATCCCCATGATCCTGTACGGGGTCAGCGCGGAAGTGTCGATCGGCGAGCTGTTCATCGCCGGCTTCGGCCCGGGCCTCCTGATTGGCGGCGCGCTGATGCTGTTCGTCTGGGTCTATTGCAAGTACAAGGGCTGGGGCAAGAACGACGGCGACGGGCGTCTCGGTTTCGGCAAGGCGACCTGGCAGGCCGGTTGGGCGCTGATGATGCCGGTCATCATCCTGGGCGGCATCTACGGAGGCGTATTCACCCCCACCGAGGCCTCGGCCGTGGCCGTTTTCTACGCGCTGATCGTCGGCATGCTGATCTACCGCGAAATCAAGATCGCGGACCTGTATCACATCCTGCGCAAGTCGGTGCTGTCCAGCGCGGTGATCATGTTCATCATCGCCAACGCCGGCCTGTTCGCCTTCCTGATCACGCGGGCCGGCGTGCCCGAGGCCATCGGCCTGTGGCTGCAGGAAGTGCTGAAGTCGCCGGCCTACTTCCTGCTCGGTGTCAACGCCGCGCTGTTCGTGATCGGCATGTTCATCGAGACCAGCGCCGCCATCATCGTGCTCGCCCCCATCCTCGCGCCCGTGGCCCAGCATTTCGGCATCGACCCGGTGCACTTCGGCCTGGTCATGGTCGTGAACCTGGCGCTGGGCATGATCACCCCGCCGTTCGGCGTCAACCTGTTCGCCGCCTGCACCGTGGCGCGCATCTCGCTGGACCGCATGATCCGGGACCTGATTCCCTTCGTGCTGGTGGTGCTGGCCTGCCTGATGGTCATCACCTACGTGCCGGGCCTGTCGCTGGGCCTGCGCGATCTGGTCTACGCAAAGTAGCGCGCCCCCACGCTCCCCCACTTCGTGTGGGTCGCGGCCCGGCGGCGCGGTAGTAGAATCTCGCCCTGTCAGGAGAGAGCCCTCCCCCGCAAGGGGAGGGCCGCCGAAGGCGCAGGAGGCCCGCAAGGGCCCTGAACGCTCAGGCAAAAGGACTGACGAGCGTCCGCAAGGACGTTTCCTCACTGGAGAGAGGCCCGGCCCGGCGCAGCCGCCGGCAGGGCCCACCGAAGGAGCAAACCGCAGTCTGCCCTGGCGCCGCCGGGCATGCAGGCCCGGCGAATCTCTCAGGTAAAGCGGACAGCGAGGGCAGCCCATGGCACCGCCATGGTCGACGCATGCCCTTGAAGGAATACGCCATGTCCGCCGCTGACGCCAATTTGCTGACCACCCCGCTGCACGCCCTGCACCTCGAACTGGGAGCGCGCATGGTGCCCTTCGCCGGCTACCACATGCCGGTGCAGTACCCCGCGGGCCTGATGGCCGAGCACCACCACACGCGCAATGCGGCCGGCCTGTTCGACGTCTCGCACATGGGCCAGCTGCGCCTGGTCGGCCCCGAGGCCGCCGCGGCCTTCGAGACCCTGATGCCGGTCGACGTGGTCGACCTGCCGGTGGGCAAGCAGCGCTACGGCCTGCTGCTCAATGACGAGGGCGGCATCATCGACGACCTGATGTTCTTCAACTGCGGGGACGACGCGAGCTTCGCCGGGCCGCCCCAAGAAGCGAGGGCCCCCTCGGGGGGCAGCGAGCCACGTGCAACGAGCGAGCGTGGGGGCAATATCTTCGTGGTCGTCAACGGTGCCTGCAAGGCCGGTGATATCGCCCATATCCAGGCCAAGATAGGCAAGCGCTGCCAGGTCCGCCCCCTGCCAGAGCGCGCCCTGCTCGCGCTGCAGGGCCCGCAGGCCGTCACGGCGCTGGCGCGCCTGCTGCCCGGCGTCGAGGCCCTGGTGTTCATGAGCGGCGCCAGCTTCGCCTGGAACGGCACCGAGCTCTTCGTCACGCGCAGCGGCTATACCGGCGAGGACGGCTTCGAGATCTCGGTGCACCAGGACCAGGCCGAGGCCCTGGCGCGCGCCCTGCTGGCCCAGCCCGAGGTCAAGCCCATAGGCCTGGGCGCGCGCAACTCGCTGCGCCTGGAAGCCGGCCTGTGCCTCTACGGCAACGACATCGACACCCAGACCACGCCGGTCGAGGCGGCCCTGACCTGGGCCATCCAGAAGGTGCGCCGCAGCGGCGGTGCGCGCGCCGGCGGCTTCCCGGGCGCAGAGCGTGTACTGGCCCAGCTCGACGGCCAGGCCCCGCCCGCGCGCAAGCGCGTGGGCCTGATCGCGCTGGAGCGCGTGCCGGTGCGCGAGCATGTGGAGCTGCAGAACCCGGATGGCCAGCGCGTCGGCGAGGTCACCAGCGGCCTGCTCGGCCCGACCATAGACCAGCCCGTGGCCATGGCCTATGTGGGCGCAGAATACGCGGCGGCGGGCACGCGCCTGAACGCCATGGTGCGCGGCAAGCCCGTGCCCATGGAGGTCAGCGCCATGCCCTTCGTCCCGACCCGCTATTACCGCGGCTGAGCCCGCGCGGCGGATCGCCCGCCCCCAACTTTTCCCAGGAGAAACCCATGAGCATCAAATACACCGAGGACCACGAGTGGATCAAGGTCGAGGGCGGCACTGCCGTCGTCGGCATCACCGAGCACGCCCAGGACGCGCTGGGCGACGTGGTCTTCGTGGACCTGCCCGAGGTCGGCAAGAGCTACGCGCAAAAGGACGTGGCCGGCGTGGTCGAGTCCGTCAAGGCCGCGGCCGACGTCTACATGCCGATCTCCGGCGAGGTCACCGAGGTCAACGAGGCCCTGCGCACCGACCCTTCCCTGGCCAACAGCGACCCGCTGGGTGCCGGCTGGTTCTTCAAGGTCAAGCTGGCCGACGCCTCGCAGCTGGACGCGCTGCTGGACGAGACCGCCTACACCGAGTTCAGCAAGAACGCCTAAAGCGCTGCGTGAGGGCCGCTGGCCACAGCGCCCCTTGCACAGCGTTTTGACCGGAGCCCCCCATGCTGATGCCCACCGCCAAGCCCCTAGGCGAACTCGAAAACCCCTCTGAATTCATCGCGCGCCACATCGGCATCAGCGAGGCCGACGAGCGCATGATGCTGTCGGTGATCGGCGAGGCCTCGCGCCGCGCGCTGATCGAGAGCATCGTGCCGCGCAGCATCGCGCGCGCCAGCGACATGCAGCTGCCGCCGCCGGTGACCGAGGCGGCCGCGCTGGCCGAGCTCAAGGCCATGGCGCAGAAGAACCAGGTCTTCCGCAGCTTCATCGGCCAGGGCTACTACGGCACGCACACCCCGGGCGTGATCCTGCGCAACATCCTGGAGAACCCCGCCTGGTACACCGCCTACACGCCCTACCAGGCCGAGATCTCGCAGGGCCGCATGGAAGCCCTGGTCAACTTCCAGACCATGGTCTGCGACCTCACGGGCATGCCCATCGCCAACGCCTCCATGCTCGACGAGGCCACCGCGGCGGCCGAGGCCATGACCCTGGCCAGGCGCTCGGTCAAGTCCAAATCCAACCGCTTCATCGTCGCGGCCGACTGCCATGCCCAGACCCTGGAGGTGATCCAGACCCGAGCCAAGCCGCTGGGCTTCGAGGTCGCGGTCGGCGAGGTGGACGAACTGCTGGCCCAGGGCGAGGCCTTCGCCGTGCTGGTGCAGTACCCCGCCACCGGCGGCGCGGTGCGCGACCTGCGCGCCCTGGCCGCGCGGGTGCACGCCAAGGAGGCCGCGCTCTGCGTCGCGGCCGACCTGCTGGCCCTGACCCTGCTGGTGCCGCCCGGCGAATGGGACGCCGACATCGTGCTCGGCACCACCCAGCGCCTGGGCATGCCCATGGGCGCGGGCGGCCCGCACGCCGCCTACCTGGCCTGCCGCGACGCCTACAAGCGCTCCATGCCGGGCCGCCTGGTCGGCGTCAGCGTGGACGTGCACGGCAACCCGGCCTACCGCCTGGCTCTGCAGACGCGCGAGCAGCATATCCGGCGCGAGAAGGCCACCTCCAACATCTGCACGGCCCAGGTGCTGCCGGCCGTGGTCGCCAGCATGTACGCGGTCTACCACGGTCCGCAGGGCCTCAGGCGCATCGCACAGCGCGTGGCCAGCTACACGGCCATCCTGGCCCAGGGCCTGAAGCAGCTCGGCCATGCGCTGGCGCAGGACACGGCCTTCGACACGCTCACCGTGCTGACCGGCGACGCCACGCATTCGATCGCGGCCTCGGCCCGCGCGGCGCACGCCAACCTGCGCCTCGACTCCGAAAGCTCGCTGAGCATCTCGCTGGACGAGACCACCACGCGCGACGACCTGGCCCTGCTGTGGAAGCTGTTCGCCAAGCCCGGCCAGGCCCTGCCGGGCTTCGAGGCCTTCGAGAAAGGCGTGGAGCCGCTGATCCCGGCCGAGCTGCGCCGCGCCAGCGACTTTCTGACCCACCCGGTGTTCAACCGCTACCACTCCGAGACCGGCATGCTGCGCTACATCCGCGCCCTGGCCGACAAGGACCTGGCGCTGGACCGCAGCATGATCCCGCTGGGCAGCTGCACCATGAAGCTCAACGCCACCAGCGAGATGATCCCCGTCACCTGGCCCGAGTTCGCCCAGGTCCACCCCTTCGCCCCGGCCGAGCAGCTCGAGGGTTACCGTGAGCTCGACGAACAGCTGCGCGCCTGGCTGTGCCAGGCCACCGGCTATGCCGGCATCAGCCTGCAGCCCAACGCCGGCTCGCAGGGCGAGTACGCGGGCCTGCTGGCCATCCAGGCCTGGCACGCGGCGCAGGGCCAGGGCCACCGCAACATCTGCCTGATCCCCTCCTCGGCCCACGGCACCAACCCGGCCAGCGCGCAGATGGTCGGCATGCAAGTCGTCGTGACGGCCTGCGACGCCATGGGCAACGTGGACCTGGCCGACCTGGCCGCCAAGTGCGAGCAGCACGCGGCCAAGCTGTCCTGCGTGATGATCACCTACCCCAGCACGCACGGCGTGTTCGAGACCCAGGTCAAGGAGCTCTGCGCCCTGGTGCACCGCCACGGCGGCCGGGTCTACGTGGACGGCGCCAACATGAACGCCCTGGTCGGCGTGGCCGCGCCGGGCGAGTTCGGCGGCGACGTCAGCCACCTGAACCTGCACAAGACCTTCTGCATCCCGCACGGCGGCGGCGGCCCCGGCGTGGGCCCGGTCTGCGTGGTGGAGGACCTGGTGCCCTACCTGCCCGGCCATGCCACGGGCGGCGTCAAGAGCCACGGCGTGGGCGCCGTCTCGGCCGCGCCGCTGGGCAATGCCGCCGTGCTGCCGATTTCCTGGATGTACGTGCGCATGATGGGTGCCGAGGGCCTGCGCCACGCGACCGAGGCCGCCATCCTGGCCGCCAACTACATCAGCAAGCGCCTGGCCAGCCACTACCCCACGCTGTACGCGAGCCAAAACGGCCATGTGGCCCATGAGTGCATCCTGGACCTGCGCCCGCTCAAGGACAGCAGCGGCGTGAGCGCCGAAGACGTGGCCAAGCGCCTGATGGACTATGGCTTCCATGCCCCCACGCTGTCCTTCCCCGTCGCCGGCACGCTGATGGTCGAGCCGACCGAGAGCGAGACGCTGGAAGAACTCGACCGCTTCATCGACGCGATGATCGCGATCCGCGGGGAAATCCGGCAGGTCGAACAAGGCGTCTGGCCGCAGGACGACAACCCGCTCAAGAACGCCCCGCACACCGCGGACAGTCTGATGACGGCCGAATGGCAACGCGCCTATGCACGCGAGGTCGGCGCGGCCAGCCAATCGCGCCGCCAGCATGCCAAATACTGGCCGCCGGTCGGCCGGGTCGACAACGTCTACGGCGACCGCAACCTGTTCTGCAGCTGCGTGCCGGTCAACGATTACGCCTGATCAGAACGGGCGGCTCAGGCCGCCTGTTTCGCGGGCGCCTCGACCGGAGGCGTGCCCTCCTTGAACAACTGCCGTATCTGCGCACGCAGCTCCGGCGAATCCTCGTGCTTGTGCACCGCGACCGCATGCTGCACGGCCGCCTCGAGCAGTTCCTCGTCCCCGTCCGCGCACAGTGCCACCGTGCAGTTGGACTCGCTGGGGAACTCGCGGCAATCGATGTATTTGCGTGTCATGACAACCTCCAGCGTCAGTTCATGATGCGAGGCCCGGCACTGGCATCCGACCTCTCCCTCGCTCGGTCGGGCCCTCTGCAAACTCTCATTCTTCTGCTTGATTTATAGGCCAAAAAACGGGCCGCACAAGCCTGGCGCAGGCTCAGGCTGCCGCCAGGCCCCCCAGCCATTGCATGGCCCGCTGCAATTCCCCGGGCCGGATCTCGTGGCCGCCCGGATATTCGCTGTAGCGCAGGGTCAGCGGCAGCTTGGCCGCATGGGCTTGGATCCCGTGGGCTTCAGCCAGCGGTATCACCTGGTCCTGCTGGCCGTGGCTGACCCAGAGCTGCTTGCCCTGCAATGCAGCAGCCGGCGCGACGAACGGGGCGATCTCGGGCAGCAGTCGGCTGTGCAGCACCATGGCGGCCTGCAGCAGCGCCGGCTGGGTCAGCAGCAGGCTCAGCGACATGATCCCGCCCTGGCTGAAGCCGCCCAGCACGACGCGCGACGGCGGCACGCCCAGGCGCTCGGTGGCGTCCTGCACGGCCTGTGCGATGGCAGCGCGGCTGGTGGCCTCCTGCGCCTGGTGGATGCGGCGCGAGCCGTCGGGCGCGACGCTGAACTGGAACCAGGCGTAGCTGCCCTGCCCGAGCGCGAAGGGGCCGCGCAGGCTGATCACATGGAACTGCGGCGGGACATGGGGGGCTAGGCCGAACAGGTCCTGCTCGTTGCTGCCCACGCCATGCATCAGCACCAGCAGCCAGGGCTCGGCGGTGGTGGCGGCGGCCGGCCGTTCCAGGAAGGCGAGCGCCGGGGGGTTGGGGTTGGTCATCTCGTGTTCACTCCTTGGAATCAATGCAGGGCCACGGCGTCCATGGCCAGCATGCCATACATGACCTCGCGACTCAGGTACTCGGCCCGCACCGGCGCCGCGCCACCCCAGCCGGCCGCGCCCAGCGCGAAGAACAGCGGCAGGAAATGGTCCTCGCTCGGATGGGCGCGCTTGGCATGCGGCGCGAGCTCGCGGTAGCCCAGCAAGGCCTCGCGGTCGCCGCGCTCGATGGCCGACTCGACCCAGCGGCTGAATTCGATCACGTAGGGCGCAGGCTCGCGCGCGCCGCCGAAGAACTCGGCCAGGTTGTGCGTCATGCTGCCCGAGCCGACCAGCAGCACGCCTTGTGCGCGCAGCGGCGCCAGGGCCTGGCCCATGGCGAACAACTCGCGGGGGCCGTCACCGACCGGCAGCGCGACCTGCACCACCGGCACCTGGGCCTGCGGGTACAGGTGCATCAGCGGCACCCAGGCGCCATGGTCGAACGGCCGCTGCTCGTCGGGCCGCGCCGCAATGCCGGCCTCAGCCAGCAGGCCCAGCACCTCGCCGGCCAGTGCGGGGCTGCCCGGCGCCGGGTACTGCAGCTGGTAGAGCGCCGCGGGAAAACCGCCGAAATCGTGCCAGGTGGCCGGCTGGGGGTTGCTCATCACGGCCGGCTGGCGCGCCATCCAGTGCGGCGACACCAGCACGATGCCACGCAAGGCCTGGGCCGGCGCCTGGGCCTGGGCCCAGGCCTGCAGCGCGGGCCCGGTGCTGCCGGCGTCGAGCGCAAACAGCGGCGCGCCGTGCGAGACGAAGAGACTGGGAATCAGCGGGGCCGGCATGGAAGCGTCCTTTCAGGAATGCGTATCGAAGGCCTCACTGTAGGAACTTTGACCACAAAGATAAACACGGTCCGACAGGACAGATTGTCTTTATTCCCGAGACATTCCGGGGCTTGTTCGCCGCCGGCCGGCCACGCCGGGAGGCTGTGTGAGAATCGTTCGGCACCGGCCGCACCACGGTGCTGCAGGGCATGGTGCACCTGGTGATCTGCGCGGTCTACCTGTTCACCACCATCGTGCCCTGAAGCCTGGGCAAGAACATGCCGGCGGGCGGCACGCACTGAGCGTGGAACCAATTCCCGCCCCCAAGGCTCCCATCTCTCGCCGACTGTGTCGGCACATCCCTTCATCCTTTCAGAAGCAGTACATGCCCAACACCCTAGACCTCGCCAAGCTCGTTCTCCGACTCAACCTCGGCATCCTCATGCTGCTGCACGGCATCGCCAAGCTGATCGCCGGGCCGGCCGGCATCCTGGCCATGGTGGCCAAGACCGGCCTGCCCCCGGCCCTCGGATACCTGGTCTACGTGGGCGAGGTGCTGGCACCGCTGCTGGTGATCGTGGGCCTGTGGACCCGGCCGGCCGCGCTGGTGATGGCCCTCAACATGGTGGTCGCGGTGCTGCTGGCGCACATGGGCCAGTGGGGCGAGCTCACGCGCGGCGGCGGCTGGGCCCTGGAACTGCAGGCCTTCTACTTCGTCACGGCCCTGAGCGTCATGCTGCTGGGCGCCGGCAAGCTCAGCCTGGGCGGCAACGCCAGCCGGCTGAACTGAGCGGGCCGGGCCCGGCTCATGCGCCTGCGGCGATCTGCCGCAGCGCCTGCTCGAACACCTCGGGCGGCTGGCCGCCCGAGATCAGGTGGCGCTCGTTCACGATGACGGCCGGCACCGAGTGGATGCCGGCCTGCGCGTAGAACTGCTCGCGCTCGCGCACCTGCTGCGCGTATTCGTCGCCCTGCAGGATGGCGCGGGCGCGCGCCTTGTCCAGCCCCGCTTCGTCCACCAGGCGCAGCAGCACCTCGTGCGACGCGGGGCTTTCGGCGCGGCCGTGGTAGGCCTCGAGCAAGGCCTTCTTGAGCGCCTGCTGCCGGCCGGGCTGCCCTTCGCTTCCGGCCCACAGCAGCAGGCGGTGCGCATCGAAGGTGTTCCAGATGCGGCCGCGCCCCTCGGGCCGGAAGGTGAAGCCGACCTCGGCCCCGCGCTGGCGGATGCGCTCGCGGATCTGCGCCTGCTGCTCGGGCGTGGAGCCGTATTTCTGCGTCAGGTGCTCGGTGATGTCCTGGCCCTCGGGACCCATCTGCGGATTGAGCTCGAAGGGCTGGAAATGCAGCTCGGCCTGCACTTCGGCCTGCAGCCGCCGCAGCGCCTCCTCCAGGGCACCCAGGCCGATCGCGCACCAGGGGCAGGAAACGTCGGAAACGAAATCGATCTTGAGCGTGGCGGTCATGGGAACAGGTTGGAATCAAGGACTGGGCGGGGCCTGACTTGATCCTAGCATCCGGCGCGCGGGCCATATCAGGCCTTCCACCGGGCCGCCCCAAGGTAAGCCCGAGCCCCCTCGGGGGGCAGCGAATACACAAAGTGTTGCGCGTGGGGGCGTTTCATCTCAGTCCAGGGTCTTGCGGTAGCGCTTGAGCGCCACCAGGCCGGCCACCGCCAGGAAGGCCAGCATCGGCCAGAGCTCGGACCACAGCTGCGTCGCCTGACTGCCCTTGAGCATGATGCCGCGCACGATGCGCAGGAAATGCGTCAGCGGCAGCAGTTCGCCCAGCCCCTGCGCCCAGCGCGGCATGCCGCGGAAGGGGAACATGAAGCCCGAGAGCAGGATGCTGGGCAGGAAGAAGAAGAAAGTCATCTGCATCGCCTGCAGCTGGTTGCGCGCCAGCGTGGAGAAGGTGAAGCCCACGCCCAGGTTGGCCAGGATGAAAACGCCGATCATGGCCATGAGCAGCGTGAGGCTGCCCACCATGGGCACGTCGAACAGCAGCCAGGCCGCCCCCACGATCACGCCCAGCTGGATGTAGCCGACCAGCACATAGGGCAGGATCTTGCCCAGCATCACCTCCGACGGGCGGACCGGCGTCGCGAGCAGGTTTTCCATGGTGCCGCGCTCGCGCTCGCGCGTCATGGCCAGGGAGGTCAGCATCACCATGGTCATGGTGAGGATGGTGCCGATCAGGCCCGGCACGATGTTGTAGCGGGACAGCCCCTCGGGGTTGTAGCGCCGGTGCACGATCACCTCGTAGGGCGCCTGCCCGGGATCGAGCGGGCGCAGCGGGCCCCTCAGGTCGTGCCGCAGGGCCTGCGCGGCCACCGCATCGAGCGCCGCGATCGCGTTGCCCGAGGCCGAAGGGTCGGTGGCGTCCGCCGACACCAGCAGGGCCGGCTTCTCGCCGCGCACCACGCGGCGGCTGAAGTCGCTCGGGATCACCACCATGAACTGAACCTGGCCGGTCTCGATCAGCGCTTCGGCCCGGGCCTGGCTCTGCCCCTGGTGCGTGACGCGGAAATAGCCGGTGTTCTGCAGCGCGGCCACGATGCTGCGCGACAGCGGCCCGCTGTCGGCGGCGACCACGGCCGTGGGCAGGCCCTTGGGGTCGGTGTTGATGGCATAGCCGAACAGCACCAGTTGCAGGACCGGCACGCCCACGGCCATGCCGAAGGTCAGGCGCTCGCGCAGCATCTGCTGGAACTCCTTGATGAAGACCGCCAGCACGCGGCGCAGCGAAAAGTCCATCATGCGCGCCCCGCGCCGGTGCCGGCAAAGGGGTCTGGCGTGCGCGCGATCAGGCTGATGAACACGTCCTCCAGGTTCGCCCGCGCCGGCTGCACCTGCAATTGCGGCCGCGCGCGCAGGTCCTCCAGCGCCGCGTCCAGCAGGGCCGGGTCCTGCCCTGCCACGTGCACCGCGTTGCCGAACGCCGCCACGCTGAGCACGCCGGGTGCCGCCTTGAGCGGCTCCACCAGGGCCTCCATCCCCTCCCCCTGCACCGACCAGACATGCAGGCCCGACTGCTCGATGATCTCGCGCTCGGTGCCGCGCGCCAGCACCCTGCCGTAGGCGATGTAGACCAGCTCATGGCAGCGCTCGGCCTCGTCCATGTAGTGGGTGGAGACCAGCACCGTGATGCCGCGCGCCGCCAGGCGGTGGATCTCGTCCCAGAACTCGCGCCTGGCCTTGGGGTCCACCCCCGCGGTGGGCTCGTCGAGCAGCAGCAGGCGCGGCTCGTGGATCAGACAGGCGGCCAGCGCCAGCCGCTGCTTCCAGCCGCCCGACAGCGTGCCGGCCAGCTGCCGCTGGCGCTCGACCAGCCCCAGGCGCTCCAGCGCCTGCGCCACCGCCGCGCGGCGGTCCGGCAGCTGGAACAGGCGGGCCACGAAGTCCAGGTTTTCGCGGATCGACAGGTCTTCATAGAGGCCGAACCTCTGCGTCATGTAGCCGACCTGCCGCTTGATCGCCGCCGCATCGCGCAGGATGTCCAGCCCCAGGCAACGGCCCTGCCCCGCATCGGGCGTCAGCAGGCCGCACAGCATGCGGATGGTGGTGGTCTTGCCGCTGCCGTTCGGGCCCAGGAAGCCGCAGATGCGGCCGGCCCCGACCTGCAGGCGCAGGTCGTCCACCACGCTGCGCCCGCCATAGCGCTTGGTCAGTCCGGTGACGTCGATGGCCAGCTCGCTCATGGTGCGCGCCCTCCGCGCTGGGACCGCACATCCAGCGGCTGCCCCGGGTGCAGGCGCAGGGCCTCCTGCGGCAGCGGACGCGCCTCGACCAGGAAGACCAGCTTGGCGCGTTGCGCATTCGAATAGATCACGGGCGGCGTGTATTCGGCCTGCGTCGCGATGTGGCTGACGCGCGCGGCGATCGGCGCGCCGCAGCCGTCGCAGTGCAGCCAAACGGCCTGCCCGAGGGCCAGCGCGCCCAGCTCGGCCTCGGGCACGAAGAAGCGCGCCTTGACATGGCCGGGCGGCAGCAGGGCCAGCACCGGCTGGCCGGGCGGCACATATTCCCCTTGGCGAAAGAAGACGTCTTCCACCCGCGCGTCGGCGGGCGCCGTCTGCCGCTTCTGCAGCTCTTTCCACTCGCTTTGGCGCAGCGCCTGCCAGGCCGCCTCCACCTGCGCCTGCGCGGCGGCGCGCTCGTCGGCGCGCGCGGGCAGCCGCGCCACGCGCAAGGCGGCCATGAGTTCGTCCACGCGCGCCTGGCTTTGCGCCACCGCCGCGCGCGCGTCGTCGATGCGGGCAGGCGAGACGAAGCCCTGTGCCAGCAATTGCTGCTGGCGCGCCAGCTCGCTGCGCGCCAGCTCGGCCTGGGCCCGGGCCTGGGCCAGCTGGGCGGAGGTCACGGCGACCTCGTCCTCGCGACGCCCCTTGCCGGCGTTGGCGGCCTGCGCGCGGGCCTGGGCCAGGCGCGCATCCGCCTCCTCGCTGGCGGCGCGCTCGGCCTCGGCTTCCAGTGCGAACAGCAGCTCGCCGCGCCTGACTTCCTGTCCCGCCTGCACCCTGAGCGTCGCCAATGTGCCGCCCAGCGGCGCGGCCACATGGATGTAGTCGCCCTCCGCATAGCCGGACCAGCCGGCCGGCGGCTTGTCGCCGCAGGCCGGCAGCAGGGCCACGAGCAGGCTGGCCAGCAGAACACGATGGCGCATGCGCAGTCGATCGATCATGGACTCCCGGCTGGTTGGGATGTCTGGGCCAGGCGCCCGGCGCCAGGGCCGTGTGATTCAATAAGCGCTCAAGGGGCGGGTTTCATGATATTGCATCCATCCCCGACCAGCCAGCCTCAAGTGCGCCCCGGGACAGAGCCATGGACCAACTCCGCCAGATCGAAGCCTTCGTCGCCGTGGTGCAGGCCGGCAGCTACGTGAAAGCCGCCGAGCGGCTGGCGCTGTCCAAGGCCGTGGTGTCGCGCCTGGTGCTGGAACTCGAGGCCCGGCTGGCCACCCGGCTGCTCAACCGCACGACGCGCAGGCTTTCGCTGACCGACACGGGCGCGGCGTATTTCGAGCGCTGCCGCCAGCTGCTGGACGACCTGGCCGAGGCCAACGCCGCTGCCAGCGCGACCACGGCCAGCGCGCGCGGCAGGCTCAAGCTCAACGCCCCGCTGAGCTTCGGCAACCTGCATCTGGCGCCGCTGTGGGGCGAGTTCCTGAAGCTGCACCCTCAGGTGGAGCTCGACATCACGCTGAGCGACCGCGTGGTCGACCTGGTGGAGGAAGGCTTCGACCTCGCAGTACGCATCTCGCGTGCCGGCCGTCTGCCCAGCAGCACGTTGGTGGCGCGCCCGCTGGCCAGCGACCGCATCGTGCTGTGCGCCTCACCAGCCTACCTGCGCGACGCGCCGCCGATCGGGCAGCCGCAGGACCTGACCCAGCACCGCGTGATGGCCTATTCCTGGTGGTCGGGCGGCGATGTCTGGACCTTCAGCGACGCCGAAGGCCGCAGCGCCAGCGTGACCACGCAGCCGCGTCTGCGCACCAACAGCGGCGACACTTGCCGCGCGGCCGCACTGGCCGATCAGGGCGTGATCTACCAACCGGCCTTCCTGGTGGGCGCCGACCTGCGCGCCGGGCGCCTGGTGGAAATCCTGCCGCAGTGGCAAGGCCCTCGGCTGGACATCCAGGCGCTCTACCCCAGCCGCAGCCACCTCTCGGCCAAGGTGCGGGCCATGGTGGACTTCCTGGTGCAGGCCTTCCAGCAACCGGGCTGGCGCTGAATCGGAATGCCGGCCGCCCGGCTCACTTGGCTGAGCCGGGCCGCTTGAGCATCTTGTTGACCTCGTCGAGGTGCATCTCTTCCTTGACGATCATCTGGCGCGCGTACTCCTCGAGCAGCACCGAATGGCCCTGCGCGATCTTCAGCAGCGCGTAGTAGGCGTCGAGCGCCTTCTGCTCGTGCTCCAGGCTCTCGCGCAGGATGTCGCCGATGTCGTGCTTGGCGGTCTCGATCAGTTCACCTATCTTCAGCGAGGGATGGCCGCCCAGCGAGGTCACCAGCTCACCGGCTTGGTGGGCGTGGACCAGGCCCTCCTCGGCATTGGCCTTGAACCAGGACACGATCGGGATCCGGGTATAGCCGAACACCATCAGCGAGTAGTGCGTGTAGCGCACCACGCCGGCCAGTTCCAGTTCGAGGATGCGGTTGAGCGTATCGATCGCGGTTTTCTTCGTGCTTTCGTCCATGGTGGGTCTCCTCGTGCGGGTCTGAGGTCTGGACGCAACGTGCCGCCGGGCGGCGCCGGTTCCTCTGGATGTATAGCAGATGGGCCCCGCCATTACCAGAAACCGGGACGAGCAGTACATGGTCGACCGGCCAGGTTTCAGGAAGGGGACTTGCGCGGCGCTCTCAAGACTTTGGGCGACTGAAGGAACAGCTCGGCGCAGAGGCCGCGCAACCAGCGATTGCCTGCGTCGTGGTGGTAGCGCGCGTGCCAATACTGCTTGACCGTGAACGACGGGATCTTGAGCGGACAGGGCAGCACGCGCAGGCCGGCCGACTGTGCCAGGGTCTCGCCGATGTGGCGCGGCAGCGTGGCCACCAGGTCGCTGGTGGACAGGATGGCCGACAGGCCGAGGAAGCCCGGCAGTTCGAGCAGCACCCGGCGCTCCACGCCCTGGGCCTTGAGGGCGCCGTCCAGCAACTGGTAGCCGGTGCCCGAGACGATGCCCACATGGGCCTCGGCCGAGTAGTCCTTGAGCGTGAAGCGTTGGGCTATGCGCGGATGGCGCGCATTGGCCAGGCAGATCCAGTCCTGGCCATAGAGAGTCTGCTGGTAGAAGCCCGCCTCCAGTCCCGGCACCAGGCCCAGTGCCAGGTCACCCTCGCCCGACTGCAGCGCCGGCACCATGCGCGCATCGATGGCCGCCGCCTCCAGCCGCACCAGTGGCGCCAGCGCGCGCACATGGGCGAACAGGCGCGGCAGCAGCGTGATATGGCTGGCGTCGGTCATGAAGATGCGGAATTCGCGCCGCGCCGTGGCCGGATCGAAGCGCGCCTCGGTCTCTGACAGGCGGCGCAGGCCCTGCAGCACCTCGCGCACGGTCGCGATCAGCGCATCGGCGCGCGGCGTCGGCTGCATGCCCTCCGGCGTGCGCACGAACAGCGGGTCGCCGAGTTGCCGGCGCAGCCGTGCCAGCCAGATGCTGACCGTGGGCTGGCTCTGCCCCAGGCGCTCTGCCGCGCGCGTCACGCTGCGCGTGCCGTAGAGCAGGTCCAGCAGGCGCAGCAGCTTGACGTCCAGGTAGGCGGCATCGCCGCTGTCGGCTTCGGTCATGGGTCTCAACATTTAAAAATGCAATGAAAGCTATTTTAAGCACTGAATTTACAACATGTACCACGCTGCCTACGATCGCGCCCTGATGCAGTTGCTGCCGCCCCGCAGGGCTGAAACCGCCGACGAGGCAAGGAGAATATGTTGAAGATCTGTGTTCTGGGCGCAGGCGCCCTGGGCTGCGCCATCGGCGGCGTGCTGACCGAGGCCGGCCACGAGGTCTGGCTGGTCAACCGCGGCCGCGCCCATGTGGACGCGATGCGCGCGCAAGGCCTGACCCTGCGCGAGGCCGGCGTGGACCGTGTGGTCAAGGTGCATGCCAGCACCGACTGCGGCGAGATCGCCGCCGCCAGCGGCGCCATGGACCTGGTCATCGTACTGGTCAAGTCCTTCCATACCCGCGAGGCGATCGCGGCCGCGCGCCCCATCGTCGGCGCGCACACGACGGTGCTGTCGCTGCAGAACGGCCTGGGCCACGAAGACATCCTGGCCGAGGCGGTAGGCCGGGACAAGGTGCTGGCCGGCAAGACCTACACCGGCGGCGTGATGCTGGGCCCGGGCCACATCATCGCTGGCACCCAGGGCAAGGAGACCCACATCGGCGAACTCGACGGCAGCCTGAGCGAACGCGTGGTCCGCATCGCCGAGGCCTTCAATGGCGCCGGTCTGATCACCGAGGTGAGCCGCAACATCATGGGCACCATGTGGGACAAGCTGCTGGTCAACGTGGCCACCGGCGCCCTGAGCGCGGTCACCCGCCTGCCCTACGGCGAGCTGTACCAGGTGCCCGAGGTCGAGGCCTGCGCGATCGCGGCCGTGGCCGAGGCCATGGCGGTGGCGAAGGCCGGCGGCATCGCGCTGTCGGTGACCGACCCGCGCCAGCCCTGGGTCAAGGCCGCGGAGGGCCTGCCCCAAGAGTTCAAGGCCTCCATGCTGCAAAGCCTGGAAAAGGGCTCGGCGACCGAGATCGACTACGTCAACGGCTCGGTGGTGCGCTGGGGCGAGCGCCATGGCGTGGCCACGCCCATCAACCAGACCCTGGTGGCCTGCGTCAAGGGCGTGGAACGCGCCCTGCCCCGTTGATCAACCCGACAACCTGAGAAACATCCATGGCCTACACCAAGCGATCCTACGTCGAGCATGTCGCGGTCCGCGTCAAGGACATCCACTGGCATATCCGATTCTTCCGCGAGGTGCTGGGCATGACCGTGCGCCAGACCGACGGCCCCGCCGACAACCCCGCCCAGTACTGGAGCGTGGGCGGCATGCAGCTGATCGCCGACCCCGGCTTCGAAGGCCCGGAAGGCCGCCTGGCCCACCTGGGCATCATGGTCGAGGACCTGGAGCAGGCCTTGAGCGAGGCCCAGGCCTTCGGCGTGACCGAGATGCCCCAGGGCCGCAACTGGCTGCGCCTGCCCGACGGCCTGGCCGTGGAACTCATGCAGGCCAGCGGCAACGCCGTGGCCGAGACCCTGGCCGTGAACCCGCGGGCCTGAGCCACCATTCACAGAGAAAGCAACATGCTCCGTACGAACATCCAGTTCCAGACCCCCGAGCGCTACTGGGACGACGCCCGCGAAGGCGACAGCTGCACCAGTCTGACCTACGCCGTCACCAAGGAGCGCATCCTGGCCTACGCCGACCTGACCGGCGACCACACCCCCGTGCACGTGGACGAGGCCTATGCCAACGCCAGCCACTTCGGCGCACTGGTGGCGCATGGCCTGTTCGGCCTGTCCATCGCCGACGGCCTCAAGACCCAGTGCGAATACCGCTTCCTGCCCGGCATGTCGCTGGGCTGGACCTGGGACTTCCTGCTGCCGATCAAGGTCGGCGACGTGCTGCATGTGGCGTTCCGCGTGGGCAGCATGCGCCCCTCCAACAGCAAGCCGGGCTGGGGCATCGTGGTGCTGCCGTCCGAACTGATCAACCAGCGTGGCGAGGTGGTGCAGAAGGGCGAGCACCGGCTGATGATCCCCCGCCGCCCCGGCACGTACTAAGCAAGGACCCGCCATGAGCCAAGCACTCCCTCTCGCGGGCATCCGCGTCATCGACTACAGCCACTTCCTGGCCGGCCCCTACGTGGGCCGCTGCCTGGCGGCCCTGGGCGCCGAGGTCATCAAGGTGGAGCGCCCCACCACCGGCGACGCCGGGCGCCAGCACGCCTGGTTCATAGGCAACCACAGCGGCTACTTCCTGCAGCAGAACATGGGCAAGAAGGGCCTGTGCGTCAACATCAAGGACCCGCGCGGCCGCGAGTTGCTGCAAAAGCTGGTGGACAGCGCCGACGTGTTCGTCGAGAACTACCGCCCCGGCGCGCTGGACAAGCTGGGCCTGGGCTACGAGGCGCTGGCCGGGCGCAACCCGGGCCTGGTCTACTGCTCGATCTCGGCCTATGGCCATACCGGCCCCGATGCCCACCGCGCCGGCTTCGGCCTGATCGCCGAGGCCAAGAGCGGCATCATGCAGATGGTGGGCACGCCGGGCGAGGCGCCGCCGCTGCTGCGCATCTCGCTGGGCGACATGTACACCGGCATCCACGCCGTGGCGGCCATCAACGCGGCCCTGCTGGGCCGCGTCAAGTCCGGCAAGGGCCAGCACATCGACCTGGCGCTGTACGACACCCTGGTGTCCATGCACGAGTACGCGGTGCAGTGCTACACGCTCTCCGGCGACAAGGAGCTGCCGGTGCAGACCGGCCACGACATGCCCCAGTCCACGCTCTACGGCGTGTTCCGCGCCCAGGACGGCGACCTCGTCATCGCGGCACAGGTGGACGACGCCTGGAAGCGCTTTGCGGCGCTGGTCGAGCAGACCGGCGGCCCGGCCGGCTTCGGCGCCGACCAGCGCTTTCACAGCGCGGCCGGCCGCAATGCCCACCGGCTCGAGATCCTGCCCGTCGTCAAGGCCTGGGTGGCGCAGCGCCGGGTGGCCGAGGTGCTCGAAGCCCTGGACGCCATCGACCTGCCCGCTGCCCGCGTGCAGCGCATCGACGAGGTGCTGGCCGACCCGCAGATCCAGGCCCGCGGCATGGTGATCGAGCAGAACCACCCGGCGCTGGGCAAGATCCGCCTGCCCAACCTGCCCTTCCATTTTTCGGGCTGCGACACCACCGTCACCCAGGTGGCGCCGGACCTGGGCCAGCACAACGCCGAGATTGCAGCCAGCCTCGGTTTCAGCGACGATGCGATCGCGGCCATGCAGGCCGACGGTGTGCTCTACAACGACTGAATCCGGGGAGACGCACGTGACCGACAACTACGCCGTCATCGGCAACCCGATCTCGCACAGCAAGTCGCCGCTGATCCACGGCATGTTCGCCCTGGCTACCGGGCAGGACATGGCCTATCAAGCCATCGAGGGCCCGCTGGGTCAGTTTGCTGCCACGGCGGACGCCTTCCGCGCCGCCGGCGGCCGCGGCCTCAATGTCACGGCACCGTTCAAGCTCGACGCATTTGCCTACGCGACCGACCTGTCCGAGCGTGCCCGCCTGGCCGGCGCGGTGAACGCCATGAAGTTCGAGGGCGAGCGCGTGCTTGCCGAGAACTTCGACGGCGTGGGCCTGGTACGCGACGTGGTGCACAACCTGGGCTGCCCGCTCCAGGCCAAGCGCGTGCTGCTCCTGGGCGCCGGCGGCGCGGCGCGCGGCACGCTGCTGCCTTTCCTGGCCGAGAGGCCCGCGCAGCTCGTGATTGCCAACCGCACGGCCGACAGGGCCCAGGCGCTGGCGGCTGAAGTGGCCGGCCAGGGCCCGGTGAGCGCGGGCGGCTACGCCGAGCTGACCGGCCAGGCCTTCGACCTGGTGTTCAACGCCACCTCGGCCAGCCTGCGCGCCGAGCTGCCTCCGGTGCCGGCCACCGTGTTCGCACCGGGCGCCCGGGCCTATGAGCTGGCCTACGGCAAGGGCCTGACCCCCTTCCTGCGCCTGGCGCGCAACGCCGGGGCGCAGCGGCTGGCCGATGGCGTCGGCATGCTGGCCGAGCAGGCTGCCGAGGCCTTCGCCTGGTGGCGCGGCCGGCGCCCCGACACGCGCGCCGTGATCGACCGGCTCACGGTGCCGCTTGCCTGACCTGCACTGCCCGTTCGGGGTTTGATGATGCGTACTCTGCCTCTATACTGCGAGAATGAACGAACCAGTACATTCTGCGCGTCCCGCCGCGCGCAGGAACAAGCCGGCGGGCAAGGAGACCACGCGCACCAACGACCCGGCCCGCACCATGGCGGGCATCCTCGAGGTGGCGACGGTCGAGTTCGGGGAGAAGGGCCTGGCGGGGGCGCGCATCGACGAGATCGCGGCCGCCACCCAGACCAGCAAGCGCATGATCTATTACTACTTCGGCAGCAAGGAGGGCCTGTACCTGGCCGTGCTGGAGGAGTCGTACCGGCGCATGCGCACGATCGAGTCCGCCCTGCGCCTGGAGGACCTGGAGCCCGAACAGGCGCTGCGCACCCTGGTCGGCTTCACCTTCGACCACCATCAGCGCAACGAGAACTACATCCGTCTGGTCATGTCGGAGAACATGCAGCGCGGCCAGTACCTGGCGCAAAGCACGATCATCCAGGACCTCAACGTGCCGGCCATCCAGGGCATACGCGACCTCTACGAGCGCGGCATTGCCAGCGGCGTGTTCCGCGCCGGGCTGGACCCGATCGACATCCACGCCTCGATCTCGGCGCTGACCTTCTTCAACGTCTCGAACCGGCATACCTTCGGCCTGATCTTCAAGCGCGACACCCAGACGCCCGCGGCGCTCGCCGCCCGGCGCGAAAGCGTGATCGACATGGTGGTGCGCTACGTGCGCGCCCCCTGACCTCCCGTTTGCACCAGCGAGTCGCGCCCGCCCCGGGGCGGGGCCTAGGGTTTTCACTTACTTTAAAAACTAACTAGTTCGTACAAAATCACGGGCAAAGGAGACCTTCATGGTTAGAAACCTGATCGACCATTCTTGCCGGCTGCTGTCCGGCCTGATCGCAGCCAGCCTGGCCCTCATGGTGGTGCTGGTGTTCGGCAACGTGGTGCTGCGCTACGGCTTCAACTCCGGCATCACCGTCTCGGAGGAGTTGTCGCGCTGGCTGTTCGTCTGGATGACCTTCATGGGCGCCGTGGTCGCCCTGCGGGACCGCGACCACCTGGGCACCGACATGCTGATCGGCAAGCTGGGTCCCGCCGGCAAGAAGTTCTGCCTGTTCCTGACCTACCTGCTGATGCTGGGCTGCTGCGCCCTGCTGTTCAAGGGCTCCTGGGACCAGGCCGTCATCAACTGGACCAGCACCAGCGCGGTGATGGAAGTCTCCATGAGCTGGGTCTACTTCCCCGGCATCCTGTTCGCCGTGCTGGGCGGCCTGATCCTGCTGGCCGACCTGCTGGACCTGGTCACCGGGCGTCTGAAGGACGACGAGCTGACCATGATCCAGGAATCCGAAGAATCCCCCCATGCCGGAACCGGCGAAGCGCACTGAACCGACTCGAGGTTGACATGACGATTGCCGTATTCCTCTCTTCCCTGATCGGCGCCATGGCGCTGGGCGTGCCCATCGCCTTCTCGCTGCTGCTGTGCGGCGTGGCCCTGATGTGGCACATGAACATGTTCGACGCCCAGATCCTGGCGCAGAACCTGATGGAAGGCGCCAACAGCTTCCCGCTGCTGGCCGTGCCCTTCTTCATGCTGGCGGGCGAGATCATGAACGCGGGCGGCCTGTCCCGCCGCATCGTGAACTTCGCCATGGCCCTGGTCGGCCACATCAAGGGCGGCCTGGGCTATGTGACCATCATGGCCGCCGTGATCATGGCCGCGCTGTCGGGCTCGGCCGTGGCCGACGCCGCCGCCCTGGCCTCGCTGCTGCTGCCCATGATGGTGGCCGCGGGCCACGACAAGGCGCGCTCGGCCGGCCTGATCGCCTCGGCCGGCATCATCGCGCCGGTGATTCCGCCCTCCATCGGCTTCGTGATCTTCGGCGTGGCCGGCAACGTCTCGATCTCCAAGCTGTTCCTGGCCGGCATCTTCCCCGGCCTGCTGCTGGGCGTGTCGCTGTGGGTCACCTGGTGGTGGCTGGCGCGCCGCGAAGTGGTCGAAGTGCCGCCGCGCAAGTCCATGGCCGAGATCATGGTGGCCCTGCGCCAGGCCACCTGGGCCCTGGTGCTGCCGCTGATCGTGGTGTTCGGCCTCAAGTTCGGACTGTTCACCCCGACCGAGGCCGCCGTGGTGGCCGCCGTCTACGCCCTCCTGATCTCCACCCTGGTCTACCGCGAGCTCAACTTCAAGTCGCTGGTGCCGCTGTTCGTGGCCTCGGCCAAGACCAGCGCGGTGGTGATGTTCCTGGTCGCCGCCGCCATGGTCTCGGCCTGGTTGATCACGGTCGCCAACCTGCCCGAGCAGCTGATCGCCCTGCTGCAACCCCTGCTGGACAGCCCCAGGCTGCTGATGCTCACCATCATGGTGATCACCATGGTGGTCGGCACGGCGCTGGACATGACGCCGACCATCCTGCTGCTGACCCCGGTGCTGATGCCGGTGGTCAAGGCCGCCGGCATCGACCCGGTCTACTTCGGCGTGCTGTTCATCATCAACAACGCCATCGGCCTGATCACGCCGCCGGTGGGCACGGTGCTCAACGCCGTGGCCGGCGTCGGCAAGGTCAGCATGGACGAGGTGACCCGCGGCGTGCTGCCCTTCATGGTGGCCCAGTTCGTGATCATGTTCGCCATGGTCGCGTTCCCGCAGCTGGTCATGGTGCCCGCGCGCTGGTTCTATTGATGTTTTCCCTTCCGCGGCCTGTCCGGGTACGCCTGGCCGCGGAGCCCTTTCCTCGCGTACGTCCGATTCGATACCTTCTGGAGACACGCACATGAAACGTCTGTTCGTCAAAACCCTTGTGGCCGCCGTGGCCCTGGCCGCCTTCGGCGTGGCCCAGGCGCAGGACAAGACCATCAAGTTCGCCACGCAGAACCCCAAGGGCCACCCGATCGTGATGGGCATGGAGAAGTTCAAGGAAATCGTCGAGGCCAAGTCGGGCGGCAAGATCAAGGTCAACCTGTTCCCGGGCGGCACGCTGGGCAGCGACCAGGCCAACGTCTCGGCCCTGCAGGGCGGCACGCTGGAGATGGTGTCCCTGAACTCGGGCATCCTGGCCAGCCAGGTCAAGGAGTTCGCGATCTACGACTTCCCCTTCATGTTCACCAACACCAAGGAAGCCGACGCCGCGGTGGACGGCCCCTTCGGCCAGAAGCTGCATGCCAAGCTGCAGGACAAGGGCATGGTCGGCCTGGCCTACTACGAGCTGGGCTTTCGCAACATCACCAACAGCAAGCGCCCCATCACCAAGGTGGAAGACGTCGAGGGCCTGAAGCTGCGCGTGATCCCCAACCCGATCAACGTGGACTGGGTCAAGACCCTGGGCGCCAACCCCACGCCCCTGCCCTTCCCCGAGGTCTACGCGGCGCTGGAGCAGAAGGCGATCGACGGCCAGGAAAACCCGGTCACCGTGATCAACGCCAACAAGCTCTACGAGGTGCAGAAGCACATCGTGCTGAGCAACCACCAGTACAACCCGCAGTCGGTGCTGATCAGCAAGAAGTTCTGGGACGGCCTGAGCGCCGACCAGAAGAAGATCGTCGGCGACGCGGCCAAGGAATCGGCCAAGTACCAGCGTGAGCAGGCGCGCGGCCAGGTCGCCTCGGCCCTGGACAACCTCAAGAAGAACGGCATGCAAGTGACCGAATTCTCGGCCGCCGATGTCGCCAAGCTGCGCGACAAGATGCGTCCGGTGACCGCCAAGTACGCGGTCTCGGTGGGCCAGGAAACGGTGCAGGAACTGCAGGCCGAACTGGCCAAGGTGCGCAAGTAAGTCACCCACCACCCGCCGCGGCCGGCCCGCGCGGGTGGTTCCGTCCTCCTCGTCAGAACACGCCCTCCGCCCCCTCCATGAGCAAGACCCGCATCGCCGTCGCCGGCGCCGGCTACATCGGCCAGGCCCACATGCTTGTGGCGCAGAACAGCCCCGGCTGCACCCTGTCCGCCATCGTCGACCCCTCGCCCGCGGCGGCGGCCGTGGCCGCCCAGGCCGGCGTGCCGCTGTACGCCTCCATCGACGAGCTGCTGGCCAAGGACCGCCCCGACGGCCTGGTCCTGGCCACGCCCAACCAGCTGCATGTGCCCCAGGCCCTGGAATGCATCGCGGCCGGCCTGCCCATCCTGCTGGAAAAGCCCATCGCCACCACCGTGGCCGAAGGCGAGCAGTTGCTCGAGCGGGTCGAGGAGACCGGCGCCAGGGTGCTGATCGGCCACCACCGGGCCCACAGCCCCATCATGGCCAAGGCCAGGCAGGTGGTCGACTCGGGCCAGCTCGGCCGCCTGGTCGCGGTGATGGGCAGCGCCACCTTCCTCAAACCCGACCACTACTACGCCGACGCGCCCTGGCGGCGCGAGATCGGCGGCGGCCCCGTCCTGCTCAACATGATCCACGAGGTGCACAACCTGCGCATGCTGTGCGGCGAGATTGCCGCCGTGCAGGCCTTCGCCTCGAATGCCACGCGCGGCTTCCCGGTGGAGGACACGGTGGCGATCAACCTGCGCTTCGCCAGCGGCGTGCTCGGCAGCTTCATGCTGTCCGACACCGCGGCCTGCCCGCGCAGCTGGGAGCAGACCAGCCAGGAAAACAAGGCCTACCCGAGCTACGCCGACGAGGACTGCTACGTCATTGCCGGCACCAACGGCAGCCTGTCGGTGCCGACCATGCGCATCAAGACCTACCCGCGCGCCGAAGACCGCTCCTGGTGGAAGGAGTTCGAGGTCGGCGTGGTCGGCATGGTGCGCGACGACCCGCTCAAGCACCAGATCGAGCATTTCGGCGCCGTGGTGCGCGGCGAGGCCGCCCCACTGGTCAGCGCGCGCGACGGCCTGCAGAACCTGCGCGTCACCGAGGCGATCGCCGAGGCCGCACGCAGCGGCCAGGTCGTACAGTTGGCCTCCCTTTGACTCTTGAACAAGGAATCGACATGAAAGTCCTCACGCTGCACGGCGTCAACCTCAACATGTTCGGCAAGCGCGATCCCAAGCAGTACGGCACGATCACGCTGGACCAGATCAACGACCAGCTGGCGGCGCTGGGCAAGGAACTGGGCGTCGAGGTCGAGTGCTTCCAGACCAACCACGAAGGCGAGATGTGCGAGCGCATCCACCGCGCCCATGTCGAGCAGGTGGACGCGGTGCTGATCAACGCCGGCGCCTGGACCCACTACAGCTACGGCATCCGTGACGCACTGGCCATCCTGGGCTGCCCCATCATCGAGGTGCACATGTCCAACATCCACGCGCGCGAGCCCTTCCGCCATCTCTCGGTGATCGCCGAGATCGCCCTGGGCCAGATCGCCGGCTTCGGCGTCGACAGCTACCTGCTCGGGCTGCGCGCCGCGGTCAAGCACGCACAGGCCCGCCAGGCCTGATCACCCAACGAATCCAGCGAGTTGTCCATGCGTCGAGGCATCGCCACCGTCTCCCTTTCCGGAATGCTGCGCGAGAAGCTGCAGGCCGCGGCCGCGGCGCGCTTCGATGGCGTGGAGATCTTCGAGAACGACCTGCTGCAGTTCCCGGGCTCGCCGCGCGAGGTGCGCAGCCTCTGCGAGGACCTGGGCCTGGCGATCGACATGTTCCAGCCCTTCCGCGACTTCGACGCCGCCACGCCGGCCCAGCTCGCGCGCAACCTGGAGCGTGCCGAGCGCAAGTTCGACCTGATGCAGGAGCTGGGCACCTCGCTGATCCTGGTCTGCTCCAACGTGCAACCCGACGCGCCGGCCGACCCGGACCAGCTCGCCGAGCAGTTCAGCCAGCTGGCCGAGGCCGCCGGGCGGCGCGGCATGTACGTCGCCTACGAGGCGCTGGCCTGGGGCAGCCAGGTCAAGCTGTTCTCCCAGGCCTGGGAGGTGGTGCGCCGCGTGGACCACCCGCACCTGGGCCTGGCGCTGGACAGCTTTCACACCCTGTCGCTGCGCGACGACCCGGCGCCCATCGCCCGGCTGCCCGGCGAAAAGATCTTCTTTGTGCAGCTGGCCGACGCGCCCTGGGTCGCCACCGACGTGCTGAGCCACAGCCGCCATTACCGCTGCTTTCCCGGCCAGGGCGAATTCGAGATGGCGAAGTTCACCCGCGCCGTGCTCGACGCGGGCTACACCGGCCCGCTCTCGCTCGAAGTTTTCAACGACGAGTTTCGTGCCGCCCCGGCGCGCGCCAACGCCGTCGACGCCATGCGCTCGCTGCTGTGGCTGGAGGAGCAGGTGCGTCAGCAGCGCCCCCAGGACGCGCCGCCCTACAAGGTGCCGCTGTTCGACCCTCCCCCCGTGCCGCCGCTCGGCGGCTGGTCCTTCATCGAGTTCGCGGTCGACCCGGCCGCCGCCCAGCGCCTGGCCGCCTGGCTCCAGACCCTGGGCTTCCGGCGCATCGGCCGCCACCGCTCGAAGAACGTCGACCTGTACGGCCAGGGCGAGGTGCGCATCGTGCTCAACCTCGAGGAAGACTCGTTCGCGCGCAGCCACTTCGAACTGCATGGCACCTCGGTCTGCGCGCTGGCGCTGGCCACCGACGACCCGGCCGGCGCGCTCACCCGCGCCGAAGCCCTGCTGTGCCCGCGCGTGGCCGGCCGCATAGCCCCCCAGGAGCTCAGCATCCCGGCGGTGCACGCCCCGGACGGCAGCCAGCTCTATTTCTGCGGCAGGCCCCAGGCGGGCCGCCACCCCTTCGAGGCCGACTTCGTGATCGACGAAGCCGCCCTGCCCGGCAGCGCGCTGGGCGACGCCGCCCGGATCGACCATCTGGTGCAGGCCGTGCCGGCCGGCCAGGTCGAGCCCTGGGTGCTGTTCCACCGCGCCGTGCTGGGCCTGCTGCCGCAGCGCAACGTGGTACTGCACGATCCCTACGGCGTGATCAAGAGCCGCGAGATCGAGTCGGCCGACGGCGCCGTGCGCGTGTCGGTCACCGTGTCCGAGCGCGACAACACCTCGGTCTCGCGCGCCGTGTCCAGCTTCCGCGGCGCCGGCGTGCAGCAGATCGCCCTGGCCGTGACCGACCTGGTCGCCACCGCGCGCACCCTCAAGGCGCTCGGTGCGCCCCTGCTGCCGGTACCGGCCAACTACTACGACGACCTGGCCGCCAAGTACGACATCGAACCGGCGCTGCTGGCCGCGATGCGCGAGCTCGGCATCCTCTACGACCGCGAGCCCTCGGGCGCCGAGCTGCTGCAGCTCTACACCGCGCCCTTCGACGAGCGCTTCCACTTCGAGCTGCTCGAGCGCCGCGGCGGCTACACGGGCTACGGCGCGCCCAACGCGCCGCTGCGGCTGGCCGCGATGGCGCTGTGGCGCGAGCGCCAGGCGCGCTGAGCGCCCTCGCCCTTTTTTCAGGACCCACACACATGATCAACGGCAACACCGAACTGATTGCCCACATCGGCTACCCGACGCATGCCTTCAAGGCGCCGATGATCTACAACCCCTACTTCGACCACATCGGCGTCAACGCGCGCGTCATGCCCATGGGCTGCAAGGCCGAGGACTACCCCGGCTTCCTGCGCGCGGTGTTCAAGCTGACCAACATCCGCGGCGCGCTGATCACCATGCCGCACAAGGTCAGCACGGTCGGCATGCTCGATGAGGCCTCGCCCACCGTGCAAATCGCCGGCTCGTGCAACGCCGTACGCCGCGCCGGGGACGGCCGCCTGGTGGGCGACATGTTCGATGGCGAGGGCTTCGTGCGCGGCATCCGGCGCAAAGGCCTGGACCTCGCGGGCAAGCGCGTGCTGGTGGTGGGCAGCGGCGGCGTGGGATCGGCCATCGCGGCCTCGCTGGCCGCAGCCGGCATCGCCGCCATCAGCCTGTTCGACGTGAACACGGCCTCGGCCCAGGCCCTGGGCGAGCGCCTGCGCCAGCATTACCCCCAGCTCGAGGTCCGCACCGGCTCGAACGACCCGGCCGGCCACGACCTGGTGGTCAACGCCACGCCCATGGGCATGAACGAGGGCGATCCCCTGCCCATGGACGTCTCGCGCATCGCGCCGACCAGCTTCGTCGGCGAGGTGGTCATGAAGTCGGAAATGACGGCCTTCCTCAGCGCTGCCCAGGCACGGGGCTGCACGGTGCAGATCGGCTCGGACATGCTGTTCGAGCAGATCCCGGCCTACCTCGAGTTCTTCGGCTACCCGACGACCACGCCCGAGGTGCTGCGCTCGCTGGCCCAGATCAGCTACTGAGGCTTTCAAGGTCTTGCCCCGTGCCCGACAGGGGACATATCGGTACGGAAGAGCGTCTGAGGTTGCCGCAGGTCGAAATGGGCGCTTGCCTCCTCGTCGCTTTCAGTCGTGTCAGATGACCTCGTTCATAGGCGGAGCTCAAGTAATGCTTGCCGCATGACTCCCGCATCGGCGTCCATCCCGGTCCAGTGCTTGACACCGATCACTCCTTGACTGACCAACATCCCGAGCCCATCGGCCACCCGGCACCCTCGGTCCTTGGCTGCACGCAGCAGGTTGGTCAAGGGCGGGTTGTGGATACCGTCAGCGACAACCATGTGTGACAGCAGAGTGTCCAAGTCGATGTCGGGTGTCTCGTTGACGTGAGGGTACAGGCCGACTGACGTGGCATGGACGACCAGGCTTGTGTCCGCCGGGATGCGGAAGGCGTCCACCCAAGGTACGTAGGTCGCGACTGCAGGTGTGTGTCGAACCAGCAGGTCGGCCAGTTCTTCGCCTCGCTCCCGCCCTCTGTTGACGATGCAGATATGCGCAGCACCTGCCAGTGCCAGCTCAACCGCCACGGCCCGTGCAGCACCGCCGGCGCCAAAGATCACCGCCGTCTTGCCAGTGGGATCGTCGACTTCGCGCAGGGCCCGGACAAAGCCCTGGCCATCGGTGTTCTCTCCGATCAGTTCATCGCCGCGCCGTACTACGGTGTTGACTGCACCGATGATGCGGGCGGAGGCGCCCAGCCCGTCGAGGTGTTCGATGACAGCGACCTTGTGAGGGATTGAACAGTTGAAGCCGCGCCAGCCCATCGCCCGCGCGCCGCGCACTGCATCCCCCAGCTTGTCGGGATGGACCTCACAATTGACATAGCGCCAGTTGAGTCCAAGCTGGCGGTACGCAGCCTCGATCATTACGATCGTGGGGTTCTCGGCCGCGGGCATCGCGAACGAGCCAGTGATGGGGTATAGGAAGTCGTGAGCCATGGTCAATCACTTTCTTGAAGTCAGTAGGAAAAAGGGCGCCACCACGTCGTCAGCCTCTGGTCCATTCGGTGGCGAGCCGGTCGCCGACTCGCAGGGCCTGCGCAGCAACGGTGAGTGCGGGGTTCAACGCCGCAGATGACGGGAAGAAACTCGCATCGACTACATGCAGGTTCTGGTGGTCGTAGGAGCGGCACCAGGGGTCCAGCGCCGCATGCGCCGGATCGAGTCCCATGCGGACCGTGCCACACTGGTGTGATGGTGTCTCGATGCCAAACGGGTGAGCCAGTACGGTGGGTGTTAGCGAGACCCTCCGTGTGGTGGCCGTCGGCGGAACGCTGCAACAGCAGCGCAGACTGGATGGCGCCAGCGCTCAACACGAACTGAGGCGCACGTATCCTGAAGGTTTCGCCGTGGCGAGATACCTCGACGCCGACGATTTGGTGTCCCCGATCGTCCGTGATCAGTCGCAAGGCTCGGGTCTCAGTCCACAGGTTTACGTTTGGATGAGCCAGTGCGGGCGAAAGCAGACGAGTCTCGCTATCTCCTTTGGCACCGTAGCGGCAAGCGAACGCATCACAAGTGCCGCAGCGCACGCACCGGCCACCAGGGTGCAGGTCCACCGCAGAAGGCATGTGGAATGGGTGCAGGCCCATGCCCGCAAGTTTGTCTGCCAATTTGCCGATCACCGGCTCGTGCGGGATAGGCGGATGCGGATAGTCGCTCGATCGCCAGGGCTCCGTAGGGTCGTCTCCGGCGCGGCCGTGCACCCCGAAGAGGCGCTCGGCGAGGCCGTACCAGGGCTCAAGTTCCGAGTAAGAGAAGGGCCACGCCGGCGAAACGCCATCCGCAAGTTCGGTGGCCTCAAAATCACGTTCGCGGAACCGGAACATCGCGGTGCCGAAGAACTTCGTGTGTCCACCGACAAAGTAGAACTGACCGGGCATGAAGCGCTTGCCGGTCTCCTTCTGCCACTCGTCGCGAGCTCGGTACCTCCGCTGCACAAAGACGGCCTCGGCATCGGCGTTCTGAGGCTCGATGGGCAGACGCGGGCCACGCTCTAGGATCAAAACCTGCGCTCCTGTTCTTGCCAACTGAAGCGCGACAGCGCTGCCGCCAACACCCGAGCCGACGATGACAACGTCGGGGTTTTTCATTGCGATGTACCACCGCTGCAGAGCGGCGGGGTCGTGTTCGATGCCATGGTCTTCCTTTGCGCTGTCTCTCAATGTCCAGCGGCGCTATCTTGGCCCGGCTTGCCTGCCATCGGTTTCACCGTCACCGCATGCTCTTGTAGGATTGCCGCATTCTGATTACAGTCCAATGCGGACAGAAGCATGGTTGATGCGTCCCTGGCTAGAGACTGTCGTGATGCCCACAGATCGCTCGTGGCTGCTTTTCGACCGCCAGTTACCGGACTTCCCGTTCAATTGGCATTACCACCCCGAGTTTGAGCTGACGCTGACTCTCAACAGCGAGGGCATGCGCTTCGTCGGCGATCACATTGAAAGCTACGGCGATGGCGACCTCGTCTTGGTTGGGCCGAATTTGCCACATGCCTGGCCAAGAGCGCGATCAGCCCGGTAGGAAACCCACGCGAACGCATGCGCCTTTCGCAGGTGCTGGACTGGCTCAATGGGCACTACACGGAGACGGTGCACGTCGAACATTTGGCTGCGCTGGCTCATGTCAGCACCAGCCAGCTCCAGCGGTTGTTCAAGCGCAGCACACGAATGTCGATCAGCGCCTATGTGACGCAAAGGCGCATCGGCCATGCCTGCGCGCTGCTAACGCAGAGTGTTCTCACGGTGGCGCAGGTCGGCGAGCGGGTCGGCTACCACGAGCCTGCTTACTTCACGCGTCAGTTCAGCGCAGCGAAAGGCTGCACGCCCAGCGACTATCGGCGGATGTTCAGGGTGGCCAAGCGCTGATGTACCTATGGCCATCAGGTTGGGGACGCGGGCACCGCCTGCCGCAGCGCAGGGCGCAACGCCTGCGAAGCGGGCTTGCACGTACCGAACAGAACGCAGAGCAAGACCTTGAAAGGGGTGGCTCTCAGGGCGCGCCCGCCAAGACCGCCGCCAGCGCCGCATCGAAGGCCTGGGCCGCCTCGAACTGCACCCAGTGCCCGGCACCGGGAATCAGCGTGAGGCCGCGGAAATCGGGCGCGGCTTGCTGGTACGCGGCCTCGAGCTGCTCGATCCGGCCCCGGTACAGCGCGTCGTGCACGCCATAGATCGCGTGCACCGGACAGGCCACGCGGGCCAGTGACCGGGCCAGGACATCGGTCTGCGAGAGGCGGCGGCGCGGCATGCGGTCGCGCAACACGTTGGTGATGTGGATCTCCAGCACCAGGCCATCGATCAGCGAGGCATCGTGCAGCATCAGCACGGCCAGGTTGTGGCGGTGAATCTCGGCCTGCGCCGCGGCACTGGGCAGATGGCGCCAGCCCTTGAGCTCGAACGGCCGGCCCGGCACCACGCCCATGGCCGGCGCGCCCACCAGCACCAGCCGGCGCGCCAATTTCGGCTGCTCGGCCAGCAGCATGCCTGCCGTCAAGCCGCCGAAGGAAAAGCCGATCAGATCCACGGCCTGCCCCGGCAGCAGGGCGCGCAGGCCCTGGGCCAGGGGCTCGAGCAGCGCATCGGCATCGCCGCCGGCCGGCGGCAGGGCCGAGTCGCCGAAGCCCGGCAGGTCGGGCACCAGCACCTGGCGCCCGGCCGCCACCAGCGGCAGGATGTTGTGCACCCAATGCGTCCAGCTGCCGCTGCCGCCGTGGAACAGCACCACGGGCGCCTCCCGGCCCGGCTCGCCCCAGGCATGCCAGACCAGATCGCCGCCGCCGCAGGGCGTGGTCAGGCGGCGCGCGTCGGCCAGCTGTTGGCGCTGCTCCAGCGCCAAGAAAGCGGGCAAGGCAATGTTCGACATGGAATCCCTGAGAATGTTCGTGCAAGCGGTCGGCCGCCTGCGGGCAGTGGATGATTTTAGGGTCCGAGCCCCGGCGTGAGCAGGCTCAGCCGGCCAGCGCCTGGCGCAGCGACTGCGCACGTGCCCTGGCCTGCTGGGCCGCCTGCTCGGCCAGCTCGGGGGCGAACCAGGTCTGCGCCGTCTCTGGCCCCACGCCGGCACGCACGCCGTCGAGGTTGGCGCGCATGCGCGCCGCATCGACTCTGAGGCCTGGCAAGGCCCTGGCCAGCGCCCGCGCGCTGCCATGGGCCGACATCAGCAGCTGCGGCCATTCGGCCAGCTCGGCCTGCCACAGGCCCAGGGCGCGCTCGTGTTCCTGCGGCATCGCCGCGAGCAGGGCCGCGACACGCTGAGGCGCGCGCTGCGCGGCCGCCAGCGCCACCATGGCCGCCACGGGATTGCGCTTGTGCGGCATGGACGAGGAGCCGCCGCGCCCAGGCTCCTGCGGCTCCATCACCTCGCCCACCTCGTGCTGGCCCAAGAGGGCGATGTCCTTGGCGATCTTGCCCAGGCTGCCGGTCAGGATGCCGAGCTCGCAGCCCAGGGCCACCCATTCGTCGCGCTGCGTGTGCCAAGCGGCATCGGGCACGGCCAGGCCCAGCTCGCGCGCCATCAGCGCGGCCACCTCTGGGCCGCGGCCCCGCATCTCGGCCAGCGTGCCCACGCTGCCGCCCAGCTGCAGCTGCAGCGCCTGGCGCGCCCGCTCGCGCAAGCGCTGGCGGCTGCGCACAAGCGGCGCGGCCCAGCCTGTGCATTTGAGGCCCAGGCTGGTGACCGAGGCCGGCTGCATCAGGGTGCGCGCCAGCATGGGCGTGGCCGCGTGGCGTTCGGCCAGCGCGAGCAGGGCCTGGATGGACTGGCCCAGGTCGCGCTCGATCAGCTGCAGCGCCTCGCGCGTCATCAGCGCCATGGCCGTGTCGATCACGTCCTGGCTGGTGCTGCCGAAATGCACATGGGCCACGGCTTCGGCGTTGAACAGGCCCACCGTGTCCTTGAGCGTACGGATCAGGGGAATGGCCGCGCTGCCGGCACGCGCGCTCTCGCGCACGATCTTGGGCACGTCGAACAGCTCGACCTTGCAGGTGCCGATGATGGAGCTCGCCGAGCCTTCGGGGATCAGCCCCACGCTCGCCTGCGCCCGGGCCAGCGCCGCCTCGAAGCGCAGCATGGCCTCGACGAAGCGGCGGTCGCCAAACGCCTCCTGCGCCTCGGAGGTCGACAGGAAGCCCTCGAAGATGCTCATCATGGCGACTCGCCCCAGCTCACTGGCCCTGGCGTTTCCTCAGCCGGATCTGGTTGGGCAGCGGCACCGAGCGGCGCAGCACCTCCTCGCCCAGCCACAGCGAGGCGCGGCGCGCCCGCTGCGCGACCACAGGCAGCGGCATCTGCTGGTAGTCGTCGTTGAACACCTCGTAGCTGTAGTCGCCGCGGTAGCCCAGCCAGTGCAGCTTGCGCACCAGCTCGGCCAGGGCCTGGCTGTGCACGCCCTCGCCGGGGAAGACGCGGAAATGGCGGGCCGTGCTGATGCGCTCCTCGACCGAGCGGATCTCCTGCCACATGAAGTCGGCCAGCTGCACCAGGAAGATCTTTTCGGGATCGAGCAGCTCCAGGTCGTCGAGCGAGGACTGGGTGGCGAACATGTGGAAGGAGTCCAGGCCCAGGCCGAGATTGGGCACGTCGGCGCGGAACACCACGTCCCAGGCCGTGCTGAACTCGTTGACCGTGCGGCCCCAGGACAGGCCCTCGTAGGCCACCTTGATGCCCAGCGGGATCGCCAGCATGGCCAGCTTGCGCAGGTCCTTGGCAATCACATCGAGGTCCTGCGAGGCGTGCTGCGAGGTCGACGAGCAGACCAGCAGGATCCTGGAGCCGAGCGCGGCGCACATCTCGAGCATGGACTTGGCGATGTCCACCTTGTAGTCGTGCAGGTGCCCGGACAGGCCCTCGAAGTCGCGCAGCACCTGGAAGCCCGTCACGCGCAGGCCGCTGGCGCGCACCGCGCGCACGGCGGCCTCCAGTCCCTCGGGATGGCCCACGACGTCGCGCGCCGACAGCATGATCTGGGTGAAGCCTGCCTCGCGCACGGCCTTGAGCTTGGCCTCCAAAGGCCCGGCCAGCGAGATGGTGTCCATCCCGAAGTCGTCGACGTTGCCCTGCAGATGTTGGTTCATGGGGCCTCAGCGCACGTCGTGGACCAGCTCGAACGACACGCTGCCCATGCTGTTGAGCGTGAGCGCGCCCTTGTCCTCGGAATGCACGCGGCCCGACTCGACGAAGCTCACGCCGCGCGTGCGCAACTCGGCCACGCTGCGCAGCACGTCGGGCGTGCCCAGGCCCACGCGCTGGAAGCGCTCGTTGTCCTCCACCTCGAGCACGCTGGGCTCGGGTTCGATCAGCTGCAGGTAGAAGGCCGACGAAGCCGGGCCGGGGCTGCGCAGGATGCGGCCCTTGGGCAGGATGCCGAAGCGCTGCTCGTCGGGCAGGGCCGTGAAACCGAACAGCTCGCCGTAGAAATCGGTCCAGTCCTCGGTGCGGTCGTTGCCTATGTACTGCACGATGCCGAAGAAATGCAGGCCGGTCAGCGCCGGCGGATGGGGATCCACGGTCGGGATGGGCGTGAAGTCCACGTCGTAGATCGAAAACTCCCTGTAGCGATCGACGAAGTAGATGCGGCTAGCCCCCGGTCCGTGCACGGCCGGAATATTGAGCTCCATCACCTCGACATGCACCGGCACGGCCCAGGCGCCGCGGTCCAGCGCCCGCTTGTAGGCCGCCGCCGCGTCGCGCACGCGCAGCGCGATCGCAGCGATCTGGGGCTTCTCGTCCAACGCCACCGCTCCGCCCTCGACATGGGCGTTGACGATGACGTTGATGTCGCCCTGGCGGTACAGCAGGACCTCGCGCGAGCGGTGCCGCGCGATCGGGCGAAAGCCCATGGTTTCCAGGACCTGGCCCAGGGCCTGGGGCCGCGAGGTGGCGTACTCGATGAACTCGATGCCTTCCATGCCGAGCGGGTTCTCCCCCTCGGCAATCGATTCACGGTCGTTTTCCTGGCCTTGGCCCATGCTGTGTTCCCCTCTCAAACAGTTGCCTGCGCCGCCTGTGCCCCGCCCAGGAACAGCCGCTCGATGTGCGGGTCGGCCAGCAGCTCGGCCGCGGGCTTTTGCAGCACCAGGCGACCGGACTCCAGCGCGATCGCC
>NZ_SCMM01000026.1:0-67393 GCF_005503345.1 Ramlibacter sp. 2FC | reverse complement strand
CAGACCAGGAAGGGCAAATTCATGGTGCTGCGGCTGACCAGTGCCAAACGCCTGCGAACCAAGCTGCAGGCGGTCAAGATCGAGCTCAGACGGCGCATGCACCGACCCATCAAGGAGCAGGGGCAGTACCTGCGCGCGGTGGTGGCCGGGCATGGCCGTTACTTCGGCGTGCCCGACAACGGCGCGCGGCTGAGTGCATTCCGCTTCCAGGTCGCCAGGCTGTGGCACCGCACCTTGTGCCGGCGCAGCCAAACCCATCACCTGAGCTGGCGACGAATGCGCCGAGTGATCGCGCACTGGCTTCCCGTTCCGCGCATCTGCCACCCCTACCCAAACCAGCGTCTGATCGTCACGACCCAAGGCAGGAGCCGTATGCGGTAGTTCCGCACGTACGGATCTGTGGAGGGGGTGTTGGGTGACTGGCATTCCTACTCCGACTCAGAAGCGGCATTTTTAGCACGGTCGTTCGATCAGCTCTGTCCGCCCTGCGACATCCCGAGCTCGGCGCACAGCTTCTGCACGGTCTCGCGCAGCAGGCCGAGCTCGCGTTCCAGGGCCTCGACGCGGGCCTGGAGGTGCGCCACCTCGCCGGCGCCGGGCAGGGCGGCCTCGCACTCGGCCGCGGCCTGCGCCATGGCCACCGGCCCGCACAGCAGCTGCGCCCAGCGCTGCTCGCGCGCGCCCGGCGCACGCGCCAGCTGTACCACCAGCGGGCCTCCCTTTTCGGCGGAGCGCTCGTGCAGCTCGTCGAGGAAGGCCTCCACCGAGGAAATGTCGGCGAAGCGGTACCAGCGCTCGGCGTTGATGCGCAGTTCGCCCGCGGTCAGCGGGCCGCGCAGCATCAGCAGGCCCAGCAGCACGGCCGATTGCTCGGGCACGCCGTAGACGCGCTGGAAGTTGTGCTCGTAGCGCGCGGCGCGGCCGCCGCTGGACTCTATGACCAGCGACAGGCCTCTCAGCGCGTCCAGCGCCTCCTGGGCCTGGGCCTCGGCTATCTGCATGAGGGGCTCGCGGCTGGTCTTCTGGTTGCAGCCGGCCAGCACCGAGTTCAGCGTCAGCGGGTAGCTGTCGGGGACGGTGCGGGCCTTTTCCATCAGGGTGCCCAGCACGCGGGCTTCGACGGGGGAGAGGGGGCGGATGGGCATGACAGGGATAATCCGGGGGTGATGAAGAACATCGTGATTTTGATCTCCGGCACCGGCTCCAACATGGCGGCCATCGTGCGGACCGCGCGCCAGGAGGGCTGGCAGGACAAATTCGGCGCCCGCGTGGCGGCGGTGATCAGCAACAAGGCCGAGGCCGGCGGGCTGGCCTTCGCGCGCGAGCAGGGCCTGGCCACGGCGGTGGTGGACCACAAGGGCCACGCCTCGCGCGAGGCCTTCGACGCGGCGCTGGCGGCCGAGATCGACCGCCACCAGCCCGCGCTGGTGGTGCTGGCCGGTTTCATGCGCATCCTGAGCCACGGCTTCGTCGCGCGTTACGCGGGCCGGCTGCTGAACATCCACCCCTCTTTGCTGCCGGCCTTTCCCGGTCTGCACACGCACCAGCGCGCCATCGAGGCGGGTTGCCGCTTCGCTGGCGCCACGGTGCACCAGGTGACGGCGGAGCTGGACCATGGCCCCATCCTGGAGCAGGCCGTGGTGCCGGTGCTGCCGGACGATACGGCCGAGACCCTGGCCGCGCGCGTGCTCACGCAGGAGCACCTGATCTACCCGCGCGCGATCGCCGGGCTGCTCTCGAAAATGTAGCCTGGTCCTTGCATTCAGGTTCGGGTGAAGCGGGGCTGTTCCACGCCGTCCACGCTGACGGTTTCGCCGAACATGGCGGCCGGCCGCACCCACAGGCAGCCCTCGCCATAAAGCGCCCGGTACAGCGTCATCGGCTCCAGGGTTTCGCTGTGGCGGGCCGTGCCCAGCACTTCGTAGAGGCCGCCCCTGTAATGTCGGTAGGTGCCGGGCGGCGTGGCGATCAGCGGGGGCAGGGTCTCAGACATGGTGGCTCGAGGTGGGATGGGACAATACGGGCCATGCATCCTAAAGCCCTGCTGGACGCCTGCGCCGAACTGGTCAGGCTCTCACTGCAATTCGACCATCCCGCCGACGCCGTGGTCTCGCGTTACTTCCGCGAGCACCGGGCGCTGGGCCCGCGCGAGCGCGCCACCCTGGCCGAAACCGTCTACACCGTGCTGCGCAAGAAGCTGCTGTTCGAGCAACTGGCCCGCTCGGGCAGCGGCCCCAAGGAGCGTCGACTGGCCATCCTGGGTTTCCACGGCCCGCGCGACTTCCTCAAGAGCGCCCTGAGCGAGGCCGAAAAGGCCTGGCTCGACCAGTGCGACAGCCTCAAGCCCGAGGACCTCATGGAGCGCCACCGCCACAACCTGCCCGACTGGCTGGCGCAGGCGCTGAAAGACCAGCTGGGCGAGCAATTCTGGCCGCTGGTGGAGAGCCTGAACCAGCCCGCGCCGCTGGACCTGCGCGTCAACGCCCTGACCGACAAGCGCGACGATGTGAAGAAGGAGCTGGCGCAGGCTGGCATCAAGGCCGCGCCCACGCCTTATTCGCCCTGGGGCCTGCGCCTGACGGACAAGCCGGCCCTGACCAAGCTGGACGCCTTCGCGCGCGGCGCCATCGAGGTGCAGGACGAGGGCTCGCAGCTGCTGGCCCTGTTGCTGGATGCCAAGCGCGGCGAGATGGTGGTGGATTTCTGCGCCGGCGCGGGCGGCAAGACCCTGGCGATAGGCGCGGCCATGCGCAACACCGGGCGCCTCTATGCCTTCGATGTGTCGGCGCACCGGCTCGACGCGCTCAAGCCGCGCCTGGCGCGCAGCAAGCTCTCCAACGTGCACCCGGCGGCGATCGCGCACGAGCGCGACGAGCGCATCAAGCGCCTGGCCGGCAAGATCGACCGGGTGCTGGTCGACGCGCCCTGCTCGGGCCTGGGCACGCTGCGCCGCAACCCCGACCTCAAGTGGCGCCAGTCGCCGCAGGCCATAGCCGAGCTGACGGCCAAGCAGGCCGCCATCCTGCAAAGCGCGGCGCGCCTGCTCAAGCCCGGCGGCCGCCTGGTCTACGCGACCTGCAGCCTGCTGCCGCAGGAGAACGAGGCGATTGCCCTGGCCTTCAGTGGGGCGAATAAGGAGTTCACTCCACTGGCAACCGCCGACATCCTGTCCAATCTCAAGCTGGAGGGCGCGGCCAGGCTCTGCGCCGGGCCGGACAGCGGTGGCGAGTTCCTCCGGCTGTGGCCGCACCGGCATGGAACGGACGGTTTTTTTGCCGCCGTTTGGCAGAAAAAGTAATTATTTAGAACCAATTTCGTGGTGAGGCGTCAAATAAATGCCCATTTTTTCATCACGGAACTTAAAATAACGGGTTACCTGGACGGTCGCCCGTCCGACACAAATACTTCTTGAAAGAGACTCCCTGACTATGCTGTTACCCGATTGGGCCGTACTGAACGCGGCGATTGACTGGCTGGCCCACGGCCTGTGGGACCTGTCCTGGTGGCAGATCGTCCTGTATGCGCTGCTGACGACCCACATCACGATTGCCAGCGTCACCATCTTCCTGCACCGCCACCAGGCCCACCGCGCGCTGGACCTGCATCCCATCGCCTCGCATTTCTTCCGTCTCTGGCTGTGGCTGGGCACGGGCCAGGTGACCAAGGAGTGGGCCGCCATCCACCGCAAGCACCACGCCAAGTGCGAGCAGGCCGAGGATCCGCACAGCCCTCATGTCCACGGCATCCGCAAGGTGCTGCTGCAAGGCGCCGAGCTGTACCGCGCCGAATCCAAGAACAAGGAAACCCTGGCCCGCTACGGCCATGGCACGCCCGACGACTGGATGGAGCGCAACGTCTACTCGCGCTACTCCTGGCAGGGCGTGGGGCTGATGATGATCATCGACCTGGCGCTGTTCGGCGCGGCCGGCCTGGCCGTGTGGGCCGTGCAGATGGCCTGGATCCCGGTCACCGCGGCCGGCATCATCAACGGCGGAGCCCACTACTGGGGCTACCGCAACTTCGAGGCGGCCGACGCCAGCACCAACATCTTCCCCTGGGGCATCCTGATCGGCGGCGAAGAGTTGCACAACAACCACCACACCTACCCGACCTCGGCCAAGCTGTCGGTCAAGCCCTACGAGTTCGACATCGGATGGCTCTATATCAGCCTGATGCAGAAGGTCGGCCTGGCCACCGTCAAGAAGACCCCGCCCAAGCTGGCCTATGGCGACATCCGCCCGGTGGCCGACGAGAAGACGCTGGAGGCCCTGATCGCCAACCGCTACGAGGTGATGGCCGGCTATGCGCGCCACATGCGCACCGTGTTCCAGCAGGAAGTGGCCTCGCTGAAGTCGCGCAAGCTGGATGCGAACGCGCTCAAGGTGGCCGGCCGCTGGCTGCACCGCGACGCCGAGAAGGTGCCGGCCGAGGCCCTGCCCCAGCTCAAGCAGGCGCGCGCCGCCTTGCCGGTGCTGGACAAGATGGTCGTGATGCGCGAGGAACTGCGCCAGATCTGGCTCAACACCTCGCATTCGCGCGAGCAGCTGGCTGCCGAGCTGCAGGCCTGGTGCCGCCGCGCCGAGGACAGCGGCATCGCCGCGCTGCGCGACTTCTCTATGAAGCTGCGCGCCGTGCGCGTGCAGCCGGCCTGAGGTCGGGCCCCGCCCTTGGCGGCGGGGCATGTCCCGCATCGTTTCGAGCGCTACCTGCCGCGTGCAAAGCGGCAGGCCATAAAAAAACCCGCTGGATGCCAGCGGGTTTTTTGTTGCCTGAATCAGGGCCGAATCACTTCAGCTTGATTTCCTTGTACTCGACATGCTTGCGAGCCTTGGGATCGAACTTCATGATCGCCATTTTCTCGGGCATGGTCTTCTTGTTCTTGGTCGTGGTGTAGAAGTGACCGGTACCCGCGGTGGATTCCAGCTTGATCTTTTCGCGTCCGCCTTTGGTGGCCATGGTGCTGCTCCTTCGTCAGGGGTTAGGCTTGACCGCGTGCGCGCAGGTCGGCGAGCACGGAATCGATGCCGTTCTTGTCAATCAGGCGCAGGGCGGCGCTGGATACGCGCAGGCGCACCCAACGGTTTTCGCTCTCGACCCAGAAACGACGGTATTGCAGGTTCGGCAGGAACCGGCGCTTGGTTTTGTTGTTGGCGTGGGAAACGTTGTTTCCGACCATCGGGCCTTTGCCCGTTACGTCGCAGACGCGTGCCATGAGGACACTCCGATACTTTTCAAACAGCTGGTGCCGATGGGTCTTCGCAAGGATCTAGGGCGATCTGCACGGACCTGGCGTTCCAGCCTCACCTCGCCATGAAAGGGTGGCGGTAACCCGGCTTCGCCGTCCGGGCCGGAAATGGAATATCCGGCCGTTTCAGCAAAGCCAAGGATTATAGCGAATTTTTCAGTCCTGTTCCAGGAAGCGCTGTGCGTCGAGCGCGGCCATGCAGCCGGTGCCGGCGCTGGTGATGGCCTGGCGGTAGACATGGTCCTGCACGTCGCCGGCGGCGAACACACCCGGCACCGAGGTCTGGGTGGCGAAGCCCTTGAACCCGCCCTGGGTGATGAGGTAGCCGTTTTCCATTTCCAGCTGGCCCTGGAAGATCTCGGTGTTCGGGGTGTGGCCGATGGCGATGAAGCAGCCCTGCAGCTGGATATCCTCGGTGCTGCCGTCCTGCACGTTCTTCAGGCGCACCCCGGTCACGCCGCTGTCGTTGCCCAGCACCTCGTCGAGCGTGCGGAAGGTCTTGAGCACGATCTTGCCGGCGGCCACCTTCTCCATCAGCTTGTCGACCAGGATGGGCTCGGACCTGAACTTGTCGCGGCGGTGCACCAGCGTGACCTTGCTCGCGATGTTGGAGAGGTACAGCGCCTCCTCGACGGCGGTATTGCCTCCGCCGATCACGCAGACCTCCTGCTCGCGGTAGAAGAAGCCGTCGCAGGTGGCGCAGCCACTCACGCCGCGGCCCATGAAGGCGCTTTCCGAAGGCAGGCCCAGGTACCGGGCCGAGGCGCCGGTGGCGATGATCAGCGTGTCGCAGGTGTAGCTGCCGCTGTCGCCCTTGAGCGTGAAGGGGCGCTTGGCGAGGTCGACCGCGTTGATGTGGTCGAACACGATCTGGGTCTTGAAGCGCTCGGCATGCTCGAGGAAGCGCTGCATCAGCTCGGGGCCCTGCACGCCATGCACGTCGGCTGGCCAGTTGTCCACGTCGGTGGTGGTCATGAGCTGGCCGCCCTGGGCGATGCCCGTGATCAGCACCGGGTCGAGGTTGGCGCGCGCCGCGTAGACGGCGGCGGTGTAGCCCGCCGGGCCGGAGCCGAGGATCAGGACTTTGGCGTGTAGGGTGTCGGACATGAAGGCTTCCTGTTGTAGGCAGAAGGGAAAATGCGGTGCCGCAGGCGGTAAAGTTCGGGGCAGGCCCTAGCCCTCCATCCTGCCGCGCGCCAGCGCGGACGGCGATCGATGCCGCGATTGTATGAAGCCGCAGGGCCGCTTGCTTCGGGGAGGTTTTTTGCGATGACGATGCTGTCCAGCCTGGAGTTGATCCGCAGGGTGCCGCTGTTCTCGGCGCTGACCGACGTGCAGGCGGCGGCGCTGGCGCAGGCCGTGGTCAAGCGGCGCCTGCGGCGCGGCGAGAAGCTGGTCGAACAGGGGCACCGCAGCGAGTCCATGTTCATCCTGCTGACGGGCCGGGCCCGCGTGGTGGCGGTGGACGGCCGTGGCCGCGAGGTGATCCTGGCCACGCTGCTGCCGGGCGACCCGATCGGCGAGATGAGCCTGATCGACCAGGAGCCGCATTCGGCCACGGTGCGCGCCGAGGTGCCCAGCGACGTGCTCGAGCTCGGGCGCGAGGAGCTGGAACGCTGGCTTCCGTCTCCGTCCTCGGCCGCGCACGCCCTGATGCAGGCCCTGGTGCGGCGGCTGCGCCAGGCCGACCGCAGGATAGAGTCGCTGGCCCTGATGGGCGTGCATGGCCGCGTGGCGCGCCTGCTGCTCGAGGCGGCCACCGAGGACGCGGCGGGCCGCCTGCTGGTGCGCGGGCGCATCTCGCGCCAGGACATGGCCAAGACCGTGGGCGCATCGCGCGAGCGGGTCAGCCGCGTCATGAAGGAGCTCGAGCAGCGCGGCTTTCTGGAGCCGCTTCATGACGGCACGCTCTGGGTGCGCGAGCCGCTGTCGGCACTCGGCTGAGGCGGCTTGCATGGGGTAAGCTCAGCTTCCTGCCTATGAGCTATTCGCTGAACACACTCAATTCGACGGCGCGCGACGCGGCGCCGCCGGGCCGCGCCGGCGTGGTGCGCTTTGCCCAGGAAATCGGCCTGCTGCTGGGCCTGCTGGCCCTGGTCTTCACCCTGCTGGCCCTGCTGTCGCATTCCGCCCAGGACCCGGCCTGGTCGACCTCGGGCCTGCGGGCCATGCCGCGCAACCTCGGCGGGCGCCTGGGGGCCTGGCTCTCGGACCTCGGTTACTTCGCCTTCGGCTTCTCGGTCTGGTGGTGCGTGGCGGCGGGCCTGCGCGCCTGGCTGGCGGCGCTGGCGCGCTGGATGCGCGGCGAGGAGGGGGGGCGGCCAGGGCCCGAGCCCAGCGGCTGGCTGGCCCGCTTCGGATCGCGCCGCCTGGGCTTCTGGTTGGGCCTGACGCTGCTGATGCTGGCCAGCACCGCGCTCGAGTGGACGCGCCTGTACCGGCTCGAGCCGCTGCTGCCCGGCCCCGGTGGCGGCGTGCTGGGCCACCTGGCCGGATCGGCCAGCCTGCAGTGGCTGGGCTTTACCGGCTCGGGCCTGGTGGGCATCGCCATGGGCGTGATAGGCGCCTCGCTGGTGTTCCGTTTTTCATGGAGCCAGGTCGCCGAGCGCCTGGGCGCGCGCATCGACGCGCTGATCGCCTCGCGCCGCGAAAAGCGCGAGATCGCCGAGGACCTGGAGGCGGGCAAGCGCGCCGCGCGCGAGCGCGAGGAGGTGGTGCAGGTCGAGCGCGTGGAAATCGGCGAGCAGCATCCGCGGCCGGTGCAGATCATCGAGCCGGTGCTGGTCGACGTGCCCAAGAGCGAGCGCGTGGTCAAGGAACGGCAAAAGCCGCTGTTCACCGAGATGCCCGACAGCAAGCTGCCGCAGGTCGACCTGCTGGACGGTGCGCTGGTGCGCCAGGAGACGGTCTCGCCCGACACGCTGGAGATGACCAGCCGCCTGATCGAGAAGAAGCTCAAGGATTTCGGCGTCGAGGTGCGCGTGGTCGCCGCCATGCCGGGCCCGGTCATCACGCGCTACGAGATAGAGCCCGCCACCGGCGTCAAGGGCTCGCAGGTGGTGAACCTGGCCAAGGACCTGGCGCGCTCGCTCTCGCTGGTGTCGATCCGCGTGATCGAGACCATTCCCGGCAAGAACTACATGGCGCTGGAGCTGCCCAACGCCAAGCGCCAGTCCATCCGCCTGTCCGAGATCCTGGGCTCGCAGGTCTACCACGAGGCCAGGTCCATGCTGACCATGGGCCTGGGCAAGGACATCGTCGGCAACCCGGTGGTGGCCGACCTGGCCAAGATGCCGCACGTGCTGGTGGCCGGCACCACCGGCTCGGGCAAGTCGGTCGGCATCAACGCCATGATCCTCTCGCTGCTCTACAAGGCCGAGGCCAAGGACGTGCGCCTGTTGATGATCGACCCCAAGATGCTGGAGATGTCGGTCTACGAAGGCATCCCGCACCTGCTGGCGCCGGTGGTCACCGACATGAAGCAGGCCGCCAACGGCCTGAACTGGTGCGTGGCCGAGATGGAGCGGCGCTACAAGCTCATGAGCAAGCTCGGCGTGCGCAACCTGGCCGGCTACAACGTCAAGATCGACGAGGCCAGGGCGCGCGAGGAGTTCATCTACAACCCCTTCAGCCTCACGCCCGACAGCCCCGAGCCGCTGGAGCGCCTGCCGCACATCGTGGTCGTCATCGACGAGCTGGCCGACCTCATGATGGTGGTCGGCAAGAAGATCGAGGAGCTGATCGCGCGCCTGGCGCAGAAGGCGCGCGCGGCCGGCATCCACCTGATCCTGGCCACGCAGCGGCCCAGCGTGGACGTGATCACGGGCCTGATCAAGGCCAACATCCCGACCCGCATCGCCTTCCAGGTCTCGAGCAAGATCGACAGCCGCACCATCCTCGACCAGATGGGCGCCGAGGCCCTGCTGGGCATGGGCGACATGCTCTACATGCCCTCGGGCACCGGCTTCCCGGTCCGCGTGCACGGCGCCTTCGTCAGCGACGAGGAGGTGCACCGCGTGGTCAGCTACCTCAAGTCCCAGGGCGAGCCCAACTACATCGAGGGCGTGCTCGAGGGCGGCACGGTCGACGGCGACGAGGGCCCGCTGGGCGAAGGTGGCGAGGGCGGCGAGAAGGACCCGATGTACGACCAGGCGGTCGAGGTCGTGCTCAAGCACCGCAAGGCCAGCATCTCGCTGGTGCAGCGCCACCTCAAGATTGGTTACAACCGCGCCGCACGCCTGGTGGAGGATATGGAGAACGCCGGCCTGGTCAGCGCCATGAACGGCGCCGGCCAGCGCGAGATCCTGGTGCCCTCGCGCGCCGAGTGAACCTCCGGGCACCGCCCGTATCTGATGTCCATGCGTTCTCTTTTGCTGTCTTCATTCCGCCTGCGCCGCGCCGGCGCGCTGCTGGCGCTGGCGCTGTGCCAGCCGGCCGCCTGGGCCGGCGCCCTGGAAAGCCTGGAGGCCTTCATCCAGGCCACGCGCTCGGGCCGCGCGGCCTTCACCCAGGTGGTGACCGCGCCCCCGAAGGACGGGCAGGCCGCGCGTGGCAAGCAGTCGAGCGGCAGCTTCGAGTTCCAGCGGCCGGGGCGCTTTCGCTTCGTCTACAGGAAGCCTTTCGAGCAGAGCATCGTCGCCGACGGCCAGACCCTGTGGATGTACGACGTGGACCTGAACCAGGTCACGGCGCGCAAGCAATCCCAGGTGCTGGACGCGAGTCCCGCAGCCCTGGTCGCCTCGGCGCCCGACCTCAAGACCCTGGAGCGCGACTTCAGCCTGCAGGCCGCACCCGACAAGGACGGTCTGCAGTGGGTGCTGGCCACGCCGCGCAACAAGGACGGCCAGTTGCAGCACATACGCGTGGGCCTGCGCACCGGCGACAAGGGCGTGGAGCTGGCCGCGCTCGAGATCCTCGACAGCTTCGGCCAGCGCTCGGAGCTGCGCTTCACGGCCTTCGAGCTCAACCCTCAGCTGCCGGCGCAGACCTTCCAGTTCAAGCCTCCGGCCGGCGCCGACCTGCTGCGCCAATAGGCGGGCTGCTGCCTCACTCGGCGGTCGTCAGCGGTACCGGGCCGCCGTGATGAACTGGCTGAAGGCCTCGCACCAGACGATCACGGTGTTGTAGCGCGACACGTCGATGGCCTCAGGCACGGGCACCACGAAATTCTCGAAGGTCTTGACCTCGCCCACCCGCACCATGCGCGACTTCAGGCGCGCGAAGTCGGCCTCGGTCTCGACGAACTCAGGCGACAGGTAGAGCTTGTAGTCCGGCCCGGGCGCGATCCGGCCGCGCAGCGCGATGCTGTTCCTGCCGACCGAGACCTGGCCCTCGCCCCAGTGCAGCAGGTCGCTGTCCCTGAGCTCGCGGCGGAACTGGCCGGTGTAGCTGGCCTGGCCGGCCAGGGCCGCGACATCGGCCGCCGAAGGCGCCGCCGGCGCCGTGAGTATGGGCAGCAGGTAGATGCCCAGCGCAAAGCCGGCGGCGGCGCACAGGCCGTGCGAGGTCAGCAGCAGCAGAGACTTCCTCATTCCGGCGCCATGGCTTGACTCACCTGGCCTTGCGCCGTACCACGACCGCGTGCGGGTCGCTGAGGTTCTTCGTGCCGTCGGTGCCCAGCACCGTCGTGGGCAGCACATGGCTGAGCTTGCCGCTCTTGAGGTCGCTTGACAGCGTGACGATGCCCAGGCCAGGGCAGCTGCCGTCGGCGGCATGGCTCACGGTGAGAGGGGCCGGGCCGCGCAGGGCAACGTAGATGCGCGGCACACGGCCCACCGAGAAGTCGCCCAGGTCCGGGGTCGGGTCGTCGCTGCGGGCAGCGCCGGCGGTGGCGCCGCAGGCGCCGCTGCCGCTCAGGCTGTAGCTGCCCGCGTGACTGCCGGCCAGGTCGTTCCAGGGCGGGGCGAGCCGGAACACCTCGACGTTGTTGCGGATCCGGTCCATCTGGTGCAGGTAGCGCGGCGCGCCCGACCTGGGGTCGCGCGCCAGCACCAGGCCGTGGGCGTCGCGGTTGCCGCCCGCCGGCAGGGCGGCGCCGGCCTGCTTGCCGTTGTCGGGGTCGGCCCAGACCGCGACGGGGGCCGGGCTGTTGGCCGGGTTGAACGAGGGCGCCGAGGGGTAGGCCAGCGGGAAGCGGTAGAGCGTGAATTCGGAGACGTTGGCTGCCGGCGTTCCGGTGTTCAGGTGCATGAAGCCCGCCGCCTCGACGCCGCCGCAGCCCGCCGCCCGGACCAGCCTGGTGTCGTATTCGGCCACGATGGTCATGGGCGTGCTGCGCATGTCGACCACGAACATGCCGCCGCCGCCCAGCGTCGCGAAGGCATGCTGGTCGCTGCTGGAGGGGATGGGGCAGATCAGGGTATTGGCGGGGCGCAGGCCCGCGGCCTGCTTGGGCGCGCCGGTCGGCGTGGTCGTGGGCTGGCCATCGGCCACGGTGCCGCTCACGGTGCAGGCGATGCCGTCGCCGCCGTCCATGTCCGCCGCCACCGGCTGCGCGACGATGCGTCCGGCGCCGCCCACCAGGTCCAGGCTGGCCGCCGCGTTGAAGTCGAAGCCCGTGACCGCGCCGTCGTCGCCGCGCTTGACGTCGACGCGCTCGAGCAGGCGGCCGTTCTGGTTGGCCACCAGCAGGCTGCGGCCGCTAGGCGCCCAGATGCTCATGTGGTTCTGCCGGCCGGTGCTGCTGCCGGTGGCGCGAAACAGGCACAGCGGCCGCTTGGTCCGGCCGTCCACGATGCCCAGGTGGCCCGAGGCGACGAAGTTGAGCGCCATGAAGCGGTGGTCCGGGCTCGGCATGATGCCGTGCAGGCGCGCGACATGAGCGCCCGTGCTGACATCGGCGGTGGGGAACAGGTCCTTGCTGGCATCCAGCGTCATGGGCTTGTCCACGGGCGGCGTCCGTTCGAGGTTGGCGCCGTCGTGGATCCAGAGCCTTCCGCCGTGGGTGCCGGTGGGCGCAGCGGCAGAGAAGCCCTGGGTGTTGGCCTGATCGCTGACCCAGACCTCGTAGTCTGTCGCCGCGAAGGCGGGCGGCGCCGAGACCAGCAGGGCCGCCAGCACCGCGCCGCCCAGTCCGGTGTCTATCCCCGCATGGCCCGCCGGCCGACGGGCGCGAGATGGCATTGCGAAGCGGCTCATATCGTTCTCCTTGTTGACCGGCCAGACGGATTCATAAGTCGCCTGGCGCTAAACGTCAAGCGCCCGTCCTGCGCCCTGCCTTCAATCCTCCGGCGTCCACTGCGGGTTCCAGGCAACCTCCCACAGGTGCTGGTCCGGGTCCTGGAAGTAGCCGGCGTAGCCGCCCCAGAAGGTCTCGCCCGCGGGTTTGACGATCACTGCACCGGCCCGCGCTGCCTGGGCCATGACCGAGTCGACCTCGGCCCTGGACGCCACGTTGTGGCCCAGGCTGAACTCGATGGCACTGGAGCCGCCGGGCGCCAGGCCGGTGTCGTGCGCCAGGCTGCGGCGCGGCCAGAGCGCGAGCTTGAGGCCGCCCTGCAGCTCGAAGAAGGCCACGGCGCCATGCTCGAATTCCTGGCCGACGATGCCCTCGGTCTGCAGGCCCAGGCCGTCGCGGTAGAAAAGCAGCGAACGCTCCAGGTCGGCTACGGCCAGGGTGACGAGCGAGATGCGGGCTTTCATGTGCGGGGCCTCCTAGCGCCGGCGCCGCCAGCGCGCCAGGACGAGGCCCAATGCTACGCCCAGCAGCAGGCCCGCGCCACCGGTCAGCAGGGGGCTGGCGGAGAGGCCCTGGGACGCGGGCGGCGCCGGCTGCGCCAGGGTGGGCAGCAGGCGGCCCCAGTCGGCCGGCGTGATCTGGGACATCGCGGCCGCCTGGTCCAGCCCATAGACGCAGATCTCGCCGCCCGGCAGCTGGCAGAAGCGGTCAGCGGGGCAGCGGCCCAGGATGGCCTGTGGCGCACCCTCGGCGCAGCGGGCGCCCGCGCTGCGCAGCACTTTCAGGGTCAGCTCGGGGTACTTGCTGAGTTGCTCGGGCATCGCGGGCTCCGTCCAACAGGGAACAGGACGCAGCATAAGGCCGGGCAGGTCACTGCGTCGACCGCATTGCATCCCTGGGTAGATGCTGCTCGAGGAAGTGCCCCAGGGTCTGGCCCCAGGCCTCGTGCGTGAACAGAAGGCCCTCGTTGTGGCCGCCCGCCATCTCCAGGAATACCTTCGGTTCGCTGGCGGCCGCGAACAGCCGCTGGCCGTGGCGAAACGGCACGATCTCGTCCTGGCGGCTGTGGGCGATGAACACCGGGCAGGCCAAGCGACTCACCGCTTCCAGGGTGTCGTAGTGGTAGCGCGCCAGCCAGCGCGCCGGCAGCCAGGGATAGAGTTCCGCCGCTAGCTCGGGCACCGAGACGAAGCTCGAGGCCAGCACCAGGGCCCCGGGCCGCTCGGCCGCGGCGAGCCGCGCGACCACCGCGCCGCCCAGCGACTCGCCCACCAGCACGATGCGCTCGGGCGCCACGCCGCGCTGCGCGACCAGGTGGTGCCAGGCGGCACGGGCGTCGGCGTAGGTGCCCGCCTCACTCGGTTGGCCCTCGCTGCGGCCGTAACCGCGGTATTCGAACAGCAGCAGCGCGTAGCCGAGCCGGTGGAACAGGGGTGCATAGCCGACCCGGTGCGAGAGGTTGCCGGCGTTGCCGTGGGCCAGCAGCGCCACCCCGCGCGCGCCCGGTGCGGGCACGTACCAGGCCTCGATGCGCACCCCGTCTTCCGTGGTCAGCCACAGGGTCTCGTAGTCGAGCCCCAGGTCCTTGGGCGTTTGCTGCACCTGCCGGCCCACCCCGGGAAAGTAGAGCAGGTGCGCCTGCAGCAGGAATACCAGGCCCAGCAGCGCCGCATAGGCCGCGCCGCCTGCGGTCAGCCATTTCAGCAGGATGTTCATGCAGCGCTAGAGAATCCGCCCCACCAGCGACAGCTTGTCGTCGACCCAGACATCCTCGGGGCTGACAAAGCCTTTGGGGTTGTAGGCAAACTCCTTGCCCGCGCGCGAAAAGCACTCGTAGACCAGTTCGGAGCAGATGTACTCGCGGTCCCGTTCCTTGCGGCCCAGGCCGAGCGTGATGCGCGCCAGGATCTTGGCCACCTCGTCCTTGTCGTAGGGCTGGGTCAGTTCGTCGATGCCAAAGGTGGACAGGCCGGTGACCGTGGCCGCGGTCACGTCCTTGCAGCGCGCCAGCACGGCCCGGCCCTTGTAGGGCCGGCCGTCTTCGTAGTCGTGCAGGTATTTCGACAAGGGGGCGAAGCGCACGCCCGAATCCTCGACGCTTTCCAGCAGCAGCACGCGATCGATGGTGGCTAGGCGAAACACGATGCCCACATGGCTCCAGGGACTGCCGGTGACCTTCTGTATGGCCTTGGACAACAGGTAATCGCCCGAGGCGAAGAACAGGTCGCCGGACTTCAGCTGGGCGCGGACCTCGGGGTAGGGGAGGACGGGCAGGGTCTTGACGTCCTTGCTTTCGATGTGCGCCGCCATGTTCGCCCCTCCCTGTCAGGTGATGTGCATCCTAGCTTTGCGAAGCGGGGCATGCAAGCCGTACGGCGTTCGCCGGGGCGCCGCGGCGCGCCGCCACCGGCCCGCCCCCCATCATTCCGGCTTGAAGTTGATCGAACGCAGCAGCTCGCCTTGCCTTGCGTGGGCGCCGCGCAGGTCCCTGGCGAGTTCCTCGCTGCTGAGCGCCTGGCCAACCTCCATACCCATGGCCTTGATCCGCTCCTGCACCTTGGGCTGTTGCAATTGCTGCAGCGTGGCCTGGCGGATTCTCGCCTGCACCGCGGCAGGCAGGTCCGGCGTGGACCACAGGCCCATCCAGCCGACCTCGCTGATCTCGGGAAAACCCAGCTCGGCGAAGGTAGGCACATCGGGCAGGTCCGAGATGCGGGTCGGGAAATTGACGGCGTAGGCCTTGATCTTGCCGGCCTTGATCAGGGGCAGCGAGGTCGCCGTGCCGTCGACCATCAGCGGCACGTGGCCGCCCATCACGTCCTGCAGGGCCGGGGGCGAGCCTTTGTAGCCGACGTGGGTCATGTCCAGGCCGGCGAGCTTGTTGAACTGCAGCCCGGTGGTGTGGCCGCGCATGCCGGCGGCGTAGGAGGCGTAGCTCACCTTGCCCGGATTGGCCTTGACATGCGCGATCAGCTCGCGGAGGTTCTTCGCCGGGAAACTCGTGTTCCCCACCAGCACCAGGCCCTGGCGCGTGACCTGGGCCAGCGGCTTGAGGTCCTTGAAGGGCTCGTAGGCGGTCTTGATCGCCAGCGGGGTTTCGGAAACGATGCCGCCCTGGATCAGCAGCAGGGTGTGCCCGTCATGGGGCGAGGACAGCAGGTCGTTGACGGCGATGGCCCCGGCAGCGCCGGGCTTGGCTTCGACGATCACCGGCTTTCCCAGCGCCGGTCCCAGCCCTTCGGCCAGCAGCCGGGCCAGGGCGTCGGCCGTGCCGCCGGCCGGGCCTCCCACGACGATGCGGACCGGCTTGCTCGGCCATTCCTGGGCCATGGCGGACGGTGAAAGCAGCGACAGGGCGGCCGATGCCAGCAAGCCGCTCATGCCACGGCGCGAAACATGCCAAAGGCGTTTCATGGTGTGTCTCCTGTAACTTGTAGGCTGCGTTCAGGCCGCTTGCACGGCGTGCAAGGTGAAGCCGCGCTGGCCCGGCTGGCGCGCGGGCGGGAAGCCGTTCCTGGCCAGCGTCTCTTCCACGCTGTCGTAGTGCTCGCCGATGCGGTAGATGGCGCGGGCCTCGTCGGCCGTGGCCACCTCGCGGTAGAGCTCGCGCGAGACGCGTACCACCTGCTCGACCTGCTTGACCGAGGAGATGCGCTCGCCCTTGCGGCCCCACAGCGTGTCCTCGATGCCCACGCGCACATGCAGGCCCATGGCGATGGCCATGGTGTTGAGCGGCAGCACGTGGCGATCCAGGCTTTCGATGGTCAGCACGGCGCCGTCGGGCACACGGTTGACGAACTCCATCATGTTGCGCGGATTCGGGCCGTCCATGCCGCCGGCAATGCCCACCCAGTTGAGGATCAGCGGGCCGGTGTACTTGCCACGGCGGATCATGCGCTCCACGGTCTCCAGCTGCCCCACGTCGCCCAGCATGAAGTGCGGCTGGATCTTCGCGGCCTGCAGGCGCTCGAGGTGCTCCTCCACGAAGCCGGGGCCAGAGGGGATGTACATCTCGCGGAAGGCCTCGTACAGCACCGGGTTGGCCCGGGAGGTGCCGGCCAGGTCCTCCGGGGTCTTGAGCTCCATCACGTTCATCTGATTGGTGTTGACGGCGATCGTCACCTGATCGGGCCTGGGGTTGAGCTCGGCCAGCATGTGGCGCGTGTCGTCGTTGAGCCACTTGGCTGCCGCGCCATCCGACTCCGGCGCGAACGAGATCGAGCCACCGACCTGCAGGATCATCTTGGGCACGGCGTCGCGCAGGCGGGCCAGCAGCTCGTCGAACATGGACAGGCGCTTGGAGCCCTTGCCGTTGGCTTCGCGCACGTGCACGTGCAGCACCGTGGCGCCGGCGTTGTAGCAGTCCATGGCCAGCTGGACCTGCTCGTCCATGGTCACGGCGATGTCGTCGGCGTCGCCGGGCAGGTATTGCGGACCGTACGGGGCGACCTGGATCACCAGTTTCTGCTGGTTCTCGGGCAGGAGGGAGTCGTCAAGGAAATGCATGATGGAGTCCTCGTGGAAAGTGTTCGGGGGGAGGGGAGGCGGCAGGGCTCAATAGGGCCTGTCGCCGACGATGGCGGCGCGCTCCATCTTGCGCGGGGCGGGCCAGTAATCCATCACGGCGTAGTGCTGGGTGCTGCGGTTGTCCCAGATCGCCACGCTGTTGGGGCGCCAGCGAAAGCGCACCTGGTACTCGGGAATGGCCGCCTGGCTGATCAGGTAGTTCAGCAGGTGGCTGGCGCCTGGGGTCTTGTCCTGTCCGTAGCGCACGTTCTCCGGCGTGTGGAAGTTGACGAAGTGCGTCGTGAAGCTGCAGACGTAGAGCAGCTTCTCGCCCGTTTCCGGATGGGTGCGCACCACCGGGTGCTCGACCATCGGGTACTGGGCCGCCAGCTTGGCGCGGTTCTCGGGGCTCATGACGGCCCCGAAGGAATGCTCGATGCCGCTCTTGGCGCGCAGGCCGGCGATGCGGGTCTTGATGTCCTCGGGCAGGTTCTTGTAGGCCAGGGCCATGTTGACCCAGATGGTGTCGCCGCCCACCGGCGGGCACTCGATGGAGCGCAGCACGCAACCCATGGACGGGGTCTCGCGCCACAGGCCATCGGTGTGGTAGTTGTTCTCGTAGTTCTCGCGCTTGTCGCTGCGGTAGATCCGCACCAGGCCCGGGTGCTCGGGGTCGCTGCCGGCCACCGGGTGGTCCTCGAGCTCGCCGAAGCGACGCGCGAAGGCCGCATGCTCGGCGCGGCTGATGTCCTGGTCGCGCAGGAACAGCACCTTGTGCTTGAGCAGCAGCGCCTTGATTTCCGCGAACAGCGCGTCGTCGCGCGCAGCGTCGCCCAGATGGACGCCGGAAAGTTCGGCACCTATGGAACAGGTCAGTTGTTCGACTCGCATGGGGGTCTCCTTCAGATCATGAAAATGGAGGAAGCTGTGGTCTTGCGAGCCTCCAGGTCCCGATGGGCCCGCGCCGCGGCGAGCGGTTCCCAGGTCGGCTCCTGCGGGCCGCCCGTGTGGTGAAAGCGAATGGCGTTGGCCAAGCTCGTCTCCTGTGGTTATCATTTCCCTGCAGCCATCCGGCTAGGGCCGTGTCGGAGGCATTCTGTGGCACCGCTTCGGCCCTTGCTTGACCCGGCGTGCCAGGAGTTGACGGCTTGCGACAGCGGCCGCAAAGACCGTCATCGAGGGCGGCCCAGGGCGGCCCCGGGACCGACTGGCGCCAGCAGGCGCCGAGGCGCAGGAAAATGGGATGTGGAGACGGCGTTGACCCGGGTCGCGCTGCATCGTTGATCGAAGGCCCGACTCTCTCGGCAAGCATATGACCACCCTGGTTCGCAGCGCGTCCCTGACCAAGTTTTCCGAGATCGCCCGGGCGGCCGGCATCGACCCGGTGCAGATGGTCCGCCATGTCGGACTGGACCGCACCTGCCTCTACACGCCGGACCTGCGCATCCCCGAGGTTCGCCTGGCCGAGGTGCTGGAGGTCGCGGCGAAATCCTCGGACTTTCACTCGCCGGGGCTGCTGGTGGCCGAGTCCTGGCGGCTGTCGGACTTTGGCGCGGTCAGCCTGCTGCTGCAGCACCAGCCCAGCCTGCGCCACGTGCTGTCGGACCTGGCGCATTACCGCCATTTGCTGAGCGACTCGGTGGCGGTGGATGTGGCCGACATTGCCGACGTCTGCGTGGCGCGCGTGATGCTGGTCACGGGCCGGCCCGATCCGGGCCGGCAGGTCGTAGAGCTCGCGGTGGGCGCTGCGCTCTGTCTGTTCCGGGTGGTCCTGGGCGCACAGTGGATGCCGCGCAGCGTGCATTTCTCCCATCCGGCGCCGGCCAGCGTCCAACTGCACCGGCGCGTGTTCGGGCCAAGGCTGGAATTCAACAGCGAGCTCGATGGCATCGTGCTCTCGCGCCAGGACATGGACCGGCCGAACCCCCTGGCCGATGTACGCCTGGCAGCCTATGCCAGGGACTACCTCGACATGCAGCCGCGCCCGCGGCAGGACGCGATTGCGGACGACGTGCGGCGTACGCTCCACGCCCTGCTGCCCAGCGGACGCCATGCGGTCGAACTGGTGGGCCAGAACCTGGGCCTGAGCGCGCGCTCGCTGCAGCGCCATCTGGAGCAGGCCGGCGAGAGCTACTCGTCCCTGGTCAACGAGGTGCGCGCCGAACTGGCGCTGCGACACCTGGGCAAGCCATCGTGCTCGGTCTCTCAGGTGGCGGGCTTGCTGGGCTTTTCCGAGGTGAGCGCGTTCTCGCGCTGGTTCAGCGCCCAGTTCGGCGTGTCGCCCACGCGCTGGCGGCGCGAGGCCCTGGAGCGTCGCGCAGGCTGAGGGGCAATCGTGCGAGGGGCAGTCCGAGGGACAATCGGGGGGCCATGAATGCCTCCCGTCAAGACTCCGCCGTCCCTGACTCGCTGCACCAGCCCCTGGCCGAGCGCCTGCGCCCGCGACGCTTGAGCGAGGTCATAGGCCAGCAGCACCTGCTGGGCGAGGGCATGGCGCTGCGCATCGCCTTCGAGTCGGGCCGACCGCACAGCTGCATCCTCTGGGGGCCGCCCGGCACGGGCAAGACCACCATCGCGCGCCTGATGGCCGACGCCTTCGACGCCCAGTTCATCGCCATCAGCGCGGTGCTGGGCGGCGTCAAGGACATCCGCGAGGCGGTGGAGCGCGCCGAGGCGGCGCGCAGCGGCCTGCACGCGCAGCGCACCATCGTCTTCGTCGACGAGGTGCACCGTTTCAACAAGAGCCAGCAGGACGCCTTCCTGCCGCATGTGGAAAGCGGCCTGTTCACCTTCATTGGCGCGACCACCGAGAACCCCTCGTTCGAGGTCAACTCGGCCCTGCTGTCGCGCGCTGCCGTCTACGTGCTGCAGCCGCTGTCGGAGGACGACCTGCGCCAGATCGTGGCGCGCGCCCAGGCCATAGGCGCGCTGCCGGCGCTGGAGGAGGCGGCGCTGGCGCGGCTGATCGCCTACGCCGACGGCGACGCGCGGCGCCTGCTCAACACGCTGGAGACCCTGGCCGTGGCGGCGGCGCGCGAGCGCATGGACCCGGTCACCGACGTCTGGCTGCTCAGGGTGCTGGGCGAGCGCATGCGCCGCTACGACAAGGGCGGCGAGCAGTTCTACGACACCATCAGCGCCCTGCACAAGTCGGTGCGCGGCTCCGACCCCGACGCCTCGCTCTACTGGTTCGTGCGCATGCTCGACGGCGGGGCCGATCCGCGCTACATGGCGCGGCGCCTGATCCGCATGGCCAGCGAGGACATCGGCCTGGCCGACCCGCGCGCCCTGCGCCTGGCGCTGGATGCGGCCGAGGTCTACGAGCGCCTGGGCTCGCCCGAGGGCGAGCTGGCGTTGGCCGAGTGCGTGGTCTACCTGGCCGTGGCGCCCAAGTCCAACGCCGTCTACAAGGCCTTCAACGAGGCCAAGGCCTTCGTCAAGAAGGATGGCACCCGTCCGGTGCCCATGCACCTGCGCAATGCGCCGACGAAACTGATGAAGGAGCTCGATTACGGCAAGGGCTACCGCTACGCGCACGACGAAGAAGGTGGTTTCGCCGCAGGCGAGCGCTACCTGCCCGAGGGCATGGCCGCGCCGGGCTTCTACCGGCCCGTGCCGCGCGGCCTGGAAATCCGCATAGCCGATAAGCTCGAGGAACTCAAGCGGCTGAACAATCAGAAATCCTAATGTAGTCCCAAGCCCGCTGATGCAGGTCCGGTTTCCAGGGTAAACCCCTGTCATTCCTTGGCTTTCAGGCGGCCGACCCTTGGCTACAATCGCCTGCTCAAACCCGCCCAAGTGTGTGCCCTGGCGGGTTTTTTGCTAGGTAGCTGTTCAGCTCACAAGGCCTGGATCGCTACAGCCATCGACCGATGGCGCGAAACAGGCACGAGCCGGTCACAAACACGGAGAACCAAGGTTATGGAAGTCTTGCTACAGCAGATCATCAACGGTCTGGTCCTGGGCAGCATGTACGCCCTCGTCGCGCTGGGCTACACGATGGTGTACGGCATCATCAACCTCATCAATTTTGCCCACGGAGAAGTCCTGATGGTCGGCGCGCTGACCAGCTGGAGCATCATCGGCCTGATGCAGGGGGCCATGCCGGGAGCGCCGGGCTGGGTCATCCTGATCCTGGCCATGGTCATCGCCTGCGCGGTGGCGGCGGCGCTCAATTTCGTGATCGAGAAGGTGGCCTACCGGCCGCTGCGCAACAGCCCCAAGCTGGCGCCGCTGATCACCGCCATCGGCATGAGCATCCTGCTGCAGACGCTGGCCATGATCGTCTGGAAGCCCAACTACAAGCCCTATCCCACGCTGCTGCCGAGCACGCCGTTCGACATCGCCGGCGCGGTGATCACGCCGACCCAGATCATGATCCTGGGCATGACCGCGGTCTCGCTGGCGGTGCTGATGTGGCTGGTCAACTACACCAAGCTGGGGCGCGCCATGCGCGCCACGGCCGAGAACCCGCGCGTGGCCGGCCTGATGGGCGTCAAGCCCGACATGGTGATCTCGGCCACCTTCATCATCGGCGCCATCCTGGCCACCATCGCCGGCATCATGTATGCGTCCAACTACGGCACGGTGCAGCACACCATGGGCTTCCTGCCCGGCCTCAAGGCCTTCACCGCCGCGGTGTTCGGCGGCATCGGCAACCTGGCCGGCGCGGTGGTCGGCGGCATCCTGCTGGGGCTGATCGAGTCGATCGGCTCGGGCTACATCGGCGCGCTCACGGGCGGCGTGCTGGGCAGCCACTACGCCGACATCTTCGCCTTCATCGTGCTGATCATCGTGCTCACGCTGCGGCCCTCGGGTCTGCTCGGCGAGCGCGTGGCGGACCGTGCCTGAGGCCGGCGGGAGAACACCATGAAACAGAACAAGACCTTCGTGCTGCTGGCCGCCGCCGGCCTGCTGATCCTGCCGCTGCTGCTGCAGGGCTTCGGCAACGCCTGGGTGCGCATCGCCGACGTGGCCCTGCTCTATGTGATGCTGGCCCTTGGCCTGAACATCGTGGTCGGCTACGCCGGCCTGCTGGACCTGGGCTACGTCGCCTTCTTCGCCGTCGGCGCCTACATGTTCGGACTGATGGCCTCGCCGCACCTGTCGGACACCTTCGCCGCCTTCGCAGCCATCTTCCCCAACGGCCTGCACACGCCGCTGTGGATCGTGATCCCGCTCGGCGCGGGCCTGGCCGGTTTCTTCGGCGTGTTGCTGGGCGCGCCCACGCTGAAGCTGCGCGGCGACTACCTGGCCATCGTGACGCTGGGCTTCGGCGAGATCATCCGCGTGTTCCTGAACAACCTGGACCACCCGGTCAACATCACCAACGGCCCCAAGGGCCTGAACCAGATCGACTCGATCAAGTTCTTCGGCTTCAACCTCGGCAAGCCGCTGAGCGTGGGCGGCTTTGAGCTGGCCTCGGTCACGCTCTACTACTACCTGTTCCTGGCCCTGGTGCTGCTCAGCGTGCTGATCTGCCACCGCCTGGAGGTCTCGCGCATCGGCCGCGCCTGGATGGCGATCCGCGAGGACGAGATCGCGGCCAAGGCCATGGGCATCAACACCCGCAACATGAAGCTGCTGGCCTTCGGCATGGGCGCCACCTTCGGCGGCGTCTCGGGCTCGATGTTCGGCGCCTTCCAGGGCTTCGTCTCGCCCGAGTCGTTCAGCCTGATGGAGTCGGTGATGATCGTCGCCATGGTGGTGCTGGGCGGCATCGGCCACCTGCCGGGCGTGATCCTGGGCGCCGTGCTGCTGGCGGCCCTGCCCGAGGTGCTGCGCTACGTGGCTGGCCCGCTGCAGGCCATGACCGACGGCCGGCTCGACGCCGCCATCCTGCGCCAGCTGCTGATCGCGCTGGCCATGATCGTCGTGATGCTGATGCGACCGCGCGGCCTGTGGCCCTCGCCCGAGCACGGCAAGGCCCTGCGCGCCGTCAAGTAAGGAGAGCACCATGGCAGACACCGTATTGAAAGTGGCCGGCATCTCCAAGCGCTTCGGCGGCCTGCAGGCCCTGAGCGACGTGGGCATCAGCATCGAGCGCGGCCAGGTCTATGGCCTGATCGGCCCCAACGGCGCGGGCAAGACCACGTTCTTCAACGTGATCACCGGCCTGTACACGCCCGACAGCGGCAGCTTCGAGCTGGCCGGCAAACCCTACCAGCCCACGGCCGTGCACGAGGTGGCCAAGGCCGGCATCGCGCGCACCTTCCAGAACATCCGCCTGTTCGCCGAGATGACGGCACTGGAGAACGTGATGGTGGGGCGCCACATCCGCACCGGCTCGGGCCTGCTGGGCGCGATCTTCCGCACTTCCGGCTTCAAGGCCGAGGAGGCCGCGATCGCCCAGCGCGCGCGCGAGCTGCTCGACTACGTGGGCATAGGCAAGTACGCCGACTACAAGGCGCGTACCCTGAGCTACGGCGACCAGCGCCGCCTGGAGATCGCGCGCGCCCTGGCCACCGACCCGCAGCTGATCGCACTGGACGAGCCGGCCGCCGGCATGAACGCCACCGAGAAGGTGTTGCTGCGCCAGCTGATCGACCAGATCCGCAAGGACAACCGCACCATTTTGCTGATCGAGCACGACGTCAAGCTGGTGATGGGCCTGTGCGACCGCGTCACCGTGCTCGACTACGGCAAGCAGATCGCCGAGGGCACGCCGGCGGACGTGCAGAAGAACGAAAAAGTGATCGAGGCCTACCTGGGCACGGGAGGACATTGAGATGGCAGACACACTCCTGAAAGTCAAGGGCCTGAAGGTCGCCTACGGCGGCATCCAGGCCGTCAAGGGCGTCGATTTCGAGGTGCGCGAGGGCGAGCTGGTCTCGCTGATCGGCTCCAACGGCGCCGGCAAGACCACCACCATGAAGGCCATCACCGGCACGCTGGCGATCCATGAGGGCGACATCGAGTACCTGGGCAAAAGCATCAAGGGCCAGGGCCCCTGGGACTTGGTCAAGCAGGGCCTGGCCATGGTGCCGGAAGGCCGCGGCGTGTTCACGCGCATGACCATTACCGAGAACCTGCAGATGGGCGCCTACATCCGCTCGGACCGGGCCGGCATCGCCAGCGACATCGAGAAGGTGTTCACCATCTTCCCGCGCCTGCGCGAGCGCAAGGACCAGCTGGCAGGCACGATGTCGGGCGGCGAGCAGCAGATGCTGGCCATGGGCCGCGCGCTGATGAGCCGGCCCAAGGTGCTGCTGCTGGACGAACCCTCGATGGGCCTGTCGCCGATCATGGTGGACAAGATCTTCGAGGTCGTGAAAGACGTCTACGCCCAGGGCGTGACCATCCTGCTGGTCGAGCAGAACGCCAGCCGCGCGCTGGCCATCGCCGACCGCGGCTACGTCATGGACTCGGGCCTGATCACCATGAACGGCGCGGGCAAGGAGATGCTGAGCGACCCCAAGGTGCGCGCCGCCTACCTCGGCGAGTGAAGAGCGTGGGGGCGATCAGGCCGGCGCCGGGCCGCCCCAAGCCGGTCTGGGCCCCCTCGGGGCCGGGCCGAAGCGTGATGCCTCGGAACGTGCATAGCGCAGGCCCAGCATGGGCTCGCTACGCTGTACAGCTTCGCGCACGGACGCTGCGCGAGCCCAGCGAGGACACGCAGTGCCGAGCGTGGGGGCGACTTCAGTTCCGCGCGTGCTCGAGCTGGTAGGTCTGCACCCCCTCGAGGACGCTCAGCTCCTGGCTCAGCTCGGTGAGCGAGGCGCCGCGGTTGCGGCCCAGGGCGACGGCGATGAAGCACCACTCCGGCTGGCCGTCCGCGTAGCGGATGGAGAACGAGCCGGAGGCGACCTCGTAGCCGCGCCCCAGGGCCATCTGCCGCAGCCGTCCGAGATCGGGCACGAAGCCGGGCATGAATTTCACGGTGACCGAGACGGCATGGCGTGAGGGCAGCAGCCGCTCCAGCCGCGACACGCCCGTCATGCAGCCGGCCGACAGCAAGGCCACGAGGATGGCCGCGAAGTAGAAGCCCAGCCCCACCAGCACGCCTATGCCCGAGGCTGCCCAGATCGAGGCGGCCGTGGTCAGGCCGCTGATGCTGAGCCCCACCCTCATGATGATGCCGGCCCCCAGGAAGCCTACGCCGGTCACGATGCCCTGGATCACGCGGGTCGGGTCGGCCGCCGACACCGCGGCGCTGCCGCCGAACCAGAAGTCCGGATAGCCGGCCGCCACGGTGAGCGCCGACGAGGTCATGCAGACCAGTCCGTAGGTGCGCATACCGGCTGCGCGTCCGTGGTAGAAGCGCTCGTAGCCGACCAGCAGCCCCAGCAGCAAGGCCCCCAGCACGTTGAAGAACACCACAAGATTGGTGCCGAGCTCGCTGTTCGACCAGTAGGCCATGAGCGCGGGGAGTGACAGCGGGTTCATTGCGGCGTCCATGGCGGCGTCCGATTCAGTCCACGCGGGCCCCGCTGGCCTTGACCAGCTTCTCGTACTTGGCGAGCTCGCTCTTCATGAAGGCGCCGAACTGCTCGGGCGTGGTCGGCACCGGCTCGGCCAGCAGGGCGGCGAAGCGGGTGCGGGTCTCGGGCGCCTGCAGGGCGGCGACGAAGGCCTGGTTCAGCCGCGCCAGCGTCTCCTTGGGCGTGGCGGCCGGCGCGACCAGGCCCCACCAGGTGTCGATGGCGAAGCCCTTGAGCGTCTCGGCCACGGCCGGCACCTCGGGCAGGGCCGGGCTGCGCTGTGCCGTGGTCACGGCCAGGGCCTTGAGCTTGCCGCTTCGGATGTTGGGCGCGGCGGTGGCCAGGTTGTCGAAGTTGAAGTCGACCTGGCCCGACAGCAGGGCCAGCTGGGCCGGGTTGCCGCCGTTGTAGGGGATGTGCAGCGCGAAGATGCCGGCGTCGCGCTTGAACATCTCGCCGGCCAGGTGGCCGGCGCTGCCGTTGCCGCCCGAGCCGTAATTGAGCTGCGCCGGGTGGGTCTTGGCGTAGGCGATCAGGTCGGCCAGGGTCTGGATCTTCAGGCGCTGCGCGGTCTCGGCGTTCATCACCAGCACGTTGGGCACGCGCAGCATCTGCGTGATGGGCGCGAAATCGCGCGCCGCGTCGTAGGGCATGCGGCCGAACAGCCAGGGGTTGATGGCGTGCGTGGCCACGGCCGCGATGCCTATGGTCAGCCCATCGGGCGCGGCCTTGGCGACCGCGTCGGCGCCGATGTTGCCGCCCGCGCCGGGGCGGTTCTCGATCACCACCGTGCCCAGCGTGTCCCTGACCCGCTCGGCCAGTGCACGCGCGGTCACGTCGATCGGCCCGCCGGCGGCATAAGGCACGATCAGGCGTATGGTCCGCGCCTGCGCGGCGACCAGGGGGCAGGCGAGGGCGGCCGAGGCCGCAGCGGCGGAGGCGATAAGGGTTCTGCGTTTCATGGCGCCTATTGTGTGCGCAAACCCTGGACAGCCGCGCAACGGACGCGCAGGGCAGGCCTGATCGGGGCGTTCCGTCGAACTTGTTTGCCTATATGTCATTGTTGGTGTTTAATTTGTCGGCGTCAGTTTTGTTTACAAAATTAAAGCTCTGTCACGAGCGGGAGGAGACGTGATGAAGGGGTGCAGTTTCCGGCGGCCCGGGCTGGGCGTTCTGGGGCGTCTGTCGGGCTGGGCGCTGGCATGGGGGATGTTCTGCGGCGCGGCCCAGGCCGAGCCGCTGCGCGTGGCGGGCAATTTCCCGGTCGACCATTCCAGCAGCGTGGCGATGGCGCAGTTCAAGCAGGATGTGGAGAAGGCGGGCGGCGGGGCGCTGCAGCTCGAGTTGTACCCGGCGATGAAGCTGGGCAGCGCCAAGGACAACGTCGACCAGGTGCGCGGCGGCGCCATCTTCATGACCTGGATTCCCCCGGCCTACCTGTCGGCCGGCATCCCGGAGCTCAGCGCGCTGAGCATTCCCTTCGCCTTTGCCGACCGCCAGGCGGCCTTCCGCGTGGTGGACGGCAAGGTCGGCCACCTGCTGGCCGACAAGCTTGCCGCCAAGGGGCTGGTGCTGCTGGGCTTCATGGAACTGGGGCCGCGCCAGCTGACCAGCGGCCCGCGGCCTATCCGTTCGCTGGCCGACCTGCAGGGGCTGAAGCTGCGCCTGCAGCCCGACGAGATCCACATGGCGACCTTCCGCGCGCTGGGCGCGCAGCCGGTGGCGATCGACGTCAAGGAGCTCTACGGCGCGCTGGAGAGCGGGGCCGTGGAGGCCCAGGAGAACCCGTTCTCGGTGATAAGGCAGCGCAACCTGGACAAGGTCCAGAAATACCTGGCCAACACCTCGCATTTCTTCGACTTCATCCTGCTGCTGGCCAACCGCAAGCAGTTCGATGCCCTGCGGCCCGAACAGCAGAAGATCGTGCGCGAGGCCGCGGCCAAGGCGGTCTATGCCCAGCGCATCGCGGCGGCGGCCGAGGACATAGGCGCCATCGTCGAGCTGGCGAACCGCGGCATGGTGCTCGAGCCGGTGCGCCCCTCCTTCCGCGCCGACCTGAGGCGCGCCACCCAGGGGGTGGTCGACAGCGTGCGCCAGAAAGCCGGCGCGCAGCTGGTCGACGCGGTGCTGAACCCGGGGTCCTGAGGCTGATGGGCGGTCTGCGCCATGGGTGCGGCGCTATGCGCCGTGCTTGTCTGCTTCCGAGGTGAAGGCGTCGGCGTAGAACTCCTCGGCCGGCAGGCCGGCCTGGGCCACGTAGTCGGCGTGGGCCGAGTCGACCACGATGGGGGCGCCGCAGGCGTAGACCTGGTGGCCCGAGAGGTCGGGGAAGTCCTGCAGCACCGCCTGGTGAACGAAACCGGTGCGGCCCTGCCAGCCGTCCTCCGGCAGCGCGTCCGAGACCACCGGCACGTAGCGCAGGTTGGGCATCTCGGCGAGCTTGGCCTGGACCCAGTCGTCCATGTACAGGTCGCCGGGGCGGCGGCCGCCCCAGTAGAGCCAGGCGGGTCGGGCGCTGCCCTGCTGCTGCAGGTGCTCGATGATGGCCTTGATCGGCGCGAAGCCGGTGCCCGAGGCCAGCAGGACGATGGGCTTGTCGGACTCCTCGCGCAGGTAGAAGCCGCCGTAGGGCCCCTCGACGCGCAGGATGTCCTTTTCCTTCATGGCGCCGAACACATGGTCGGTGAACTTGCCGCCGGGCATGTGGCGTATGTGCAGCTCCACGAAGGGCGCGGGCGTGGTGCCGCCGGCGGGCAGCTGCATCAGCAGGTGAGGCGCGTTGGCCATGCTGTAGCTGCGGCGCGCGCCGTCGCGCAGGATGAACTCGATGTACTGGCCGGCGTGGTAGCGCAGCACGTCGTTGGCCGGCAGCTGCAGCCGCAGCAGCATCACGTCGCCCGACTTCTTCTCCAGCGCCGCGACGCGGGCCGGCATCTTCTTGATCGGGTAGGCGCTCTCGTCGGTGACCTGGCGCGACTCCAGCACCACGTCGCTGGTCGGCACGGCGCAGCAGGTCAGCACATAGCCCTGGGCCTCCTCGTCGGCCGACAGGGCCTTGCTCTGGTGCGGGCCATGCACCACGCTGCCCTCGAGCTTCTTGCACTTGCAGGAGCCGCAGGCGCCGTCCTTGCAGCCATAGGGCAGGCCTATGCCCTGGCGTATGCCGGCGGCCAGGATGGCCTCGTCGGGGTCGGTGGTGAAGCTGCGGCCGCTGGGCTGTACGCTGATGTTGAAGCTCATGTTTTGGTTATCCTCGGGGGATCGCTGTCTGATGCCAATCCCCGATTTTGCCTTCAAACCAAAGCCCTCTAGGCGCTCTGCCTGCGCGCTTTCGCCGTGAGCGCGTGCTGATCGTCGGCTGCGGCGACGTGGGCCTGCGCGTGGCGCGCCAGCTGCTGCCGCGCGTGCGCCTGATCGCCCTCAGCTCCTCGCCCGAGCGCCTGCCGGCGCTGCGCGCCCAGGGCCTCACGCCGCTGCGCGGCGACCTCGACCGGCCCGCCAGCCTGGCCCGCCTGGCCGGCCTGGCCACGCGGGTGCTGCACCTGGCCCCGCCACCGGGCGAGCAGCCGGGCGGCTGGTGGCGCGATCCGCGCACGCTGGCGCTGGCGCGCACGCTGCGCCGGCGCACGCCGCCGCGGGCCCTGGTCTACGGCTCGACCAGCGGGGTCTATGGCGACTGCGGCGGCGCCTGGGTCGACGAGACGCGCCAGGTGGCGCCGCGCACGCCGCGCGCCCAGCGCCGGGTCGACGCCGAGCGCCTGGTGCGCCATCTGGGGCGCGGCGGCGTGCGCGCCAGCATCCTGCGCATTCCCGGCATCTACGCCGCCGATCGCGAAGGCGGCACGCCGCGCGAGCGCCTGCTCAAGGGCACGCCGGTGCTCGAGGCGGCCGACGACGTCTACACCAACCACATCCACGCCGACGACCTGGCGCGCGCCTGTATCGCCGCGCTCTGGCGCGGCCAGCCGCAACGCGTCTACAACGTGAACGACGACAGCCAGCTGCTGATGGGCGACTATTTCGACCTGGCGGCCGACCTGTACAGCCTGCCGCGTCCGCCGCGCCTGCCGCGCAGCACGGCCCAGGACGCGCTGCCCCTGGTGCTGCTGAGCTTCATGAGCGAGTCGCGCCGCATGGACAACCGGCGCCTGAAGCAGGCGCTGCGCGTGTCCCTGCATTACCCCACGGTGGCCAGCGGATTGCTGGCCGGGGGCTGAGCGCGCGTGCCGGGTGGCGGGCTGGGCCTCAGATGCCGGGCGCCTTGCTCAGGCTGTTCATGCGATCCACGGCCTTGAGCACCAGGGTGCGGATCTCGGCGCCCTGCAGCACCGTCAGCGTGACCTCGCCGGCGGGGTCCGGGCGGTCCCAGAGCTTCTTGTAGAAGGTCTCCAGCGTGGCCACGGTGACGCCGTCGACCGCCAGCACCACGTCGCCGGTCTTGAGGCCTGCCTGCTGGGCCGGGCTGCCCTGGCTGACGCGCAGCACCTGGACGCGGCCGCTCTGCTCGCTGGAACTCAGGCCCAGCCAGGGCCGGTGGCTGAGGTGGCTGCTGCCGGTCTGCTGCAGCTCGGCCAGGATGGGCTTGAGCAGGTCCACCGGCACGAACATGTTGCCGGGCAGGCGCCGGTTCTCGCCGGTCGCGTCCAGCAGCAGCAGGCTGCCTATGCCCAGCAGCTCGCCGCGGTCGTTGAACAGCGAGGCGCCGCTGTGGTTGTCGATCGGCGGGCTGGTGAACAGGGCCTGGTCGATGTGGTATTCCCAGTAGCCGGAAAAAGCGCGCTTGCCGATCAGCCGCGTCATGGTCACGTCGCCCTCGTCACCTCCGGTGGCGGTCATCAGCAGCTCGCCCGGCTTCACGCTGTGCAGGCTGCCCAGCGGCACGGGGCGGATGCCGCGCAGCGGCAGCAGCGGGCGCAGCAGGCCGAAGCCGGTGGCCAGGTCGTAGGCCACGGCGCGCGCCGGCAGGGTCTTCTGTTCCTGGGTGACGATCTCTATGGTCTCGGCCTCGAGCATCAGGTAGCCTATGGTCAGGATCAGGCCGTCCGGGCCGATCACCACGCCGGAGCCGGTACGCTGTCGGCCCAGGGTTTCGATGGAGGGCGCGTCCTCGGCGGCCATGACCTGTACGCCGACCACGGCGGCATTGGCCCGGCTCAGGGCATTGATCACGCTTTGCGGCTCCTGCTGCTGCGGAGGGCTGGCCGCCAGGGCCGGCATAAGCCCCATCCATGCCGCTGCGAGCAGCATCCGGAAGCAGTGCAGTGGGCGCATGGCGATCTCCCCACGTGGCGCAATGAGCCACAGCCACAGAATGCGCCTAAATCAATCCCGATGCAACAGCATGGGTACAAGGCGGGCAAGAAAAAACCCGCGTGAAGCGGGTTTGCGTCTGGTGCCCGGGGCCGGAATCGAACCGGCACGCCTTGCGGCGGGGGATTTTGAGTCCCCTGCGTCTACCAATTTCACCACCCGGGCAGGGAGGAAGGAGTAATCGGAAATTATGGCACAGTGCTGCCTATGAACTATCCGACGATTGAAGACGCGATTGGAAAGACGCCGCTGGTGGCCCTGCAGCGCATGGGCGCGGCCGACAATGCCGCGCGCGGCAACGTGATCCTGGGCAAGCTCGAAGGCAACAACCCGGCCGGCTCGGTCAAGGACCGGCCCGCGCTGTCCATGATCCAGCGCGCCCAGGAGCGCGGCGAGATCAAGCCCGGCGACACGCTGATCGAGGCGACCTCGGGCAACACCGGCATCGCGCTGGCCATGGCGGCGGCGATCAAGGGTTACCGCATGGTGCTGATCATGCCCGAGGACCTCTCGGTCGAGCGCGCCCAGACCATGAAGGCCTTCGGCGCCGAGCTCATCCTCACGCCCAAGAGCGGCGGCATGGAGTACGCGCGCGACCTGGCCGAGAACATGGCCAAGCAGGGCAAGGGCCGCGTGCTCGACCAGTTCGCCAATCCCGACAACCCGCGCGTGCACTACGAGACCACCGGCCCCGAGATCTGGGAGCAGACCGGCGGGAGCATCACGCATTTCGTCAGCGCCATGGGCACCACCGGCACCATCACCGGGGTCTCGCGCTTCCTGAAGGAGCGCAACCCGGCGATCCGTATCGTCGGCGCCCAGCCCAGCGAGGGCTCGCGCATCCCCGGCATACGCAAGTGGCCGGCCGAGTACATGCCCAGGATCTACGACGCGCGCGCGGTGGACGAGCTGGTGCTGGTGAGCCAGGACGACGCCGAGGAGACCTGCCGCCAGCTCGCGCGCGAGGAGGGCATCTTCGCCGGCATCTCGGCCGCGGGCGCCCTCTGGGTCGCGCAGCAGCTGGCCAAGACCTTGGAGAACGCCACCATCGTCTTCGTGGTCTGCGACCGCGGCGACCGCTATCTGTCGACCGGCGTGTTCCCGGCCTGAGCGCCACTATGTCGCACGAATTCCGGTTCTGCCCGAGCTGCACGGCGCCGCTGGCCTGGGTCACCCAGCTGGAGGACGGCGGCGAGCGCGAACGCCTGCGCTGCCCGGCCTGCGGCTACACGCACTGGAACAACCCGACGCCGGTGCTGGCCGCGGTCGTGGAGTACGAGGGGCGGGTGCTGCTGGCGCGCAACGCCGCCTGGTCCGGGCGCATGTTCGCGCTGATCACCGGCTTCATGGAGGCCGGCGAGACGCCCGAGGACGGCATCGCTCGCGAGGTCAAGGAAGAGACCAACCTCGAGGTGCATGCGCTCGAGCTGATCGGCGTCTACGATTTCCAGCGCATGAACCAGGTCATCATCGCCTACCATGCGCGGGCTTCGGGCGAGATCCGCCTCTCGCCCGAACTGGTGGAATACCGGCTTTACGCGCCCGAGGCCGTCAAATGCTGGCCTTCGGGCACCGGCCATGCGCTGGCCGACTGGCTGCGCAGGCGCGGCCACGAGCCGCAGTACATGGAGTGGCCGCGCGCCTGAGCGTGGCCCAAGGAATTGGGAATTTTCTGATGAACGTCGACAAGGAACTCGATGCGCGCGGCCTGAACTGCCCGCTGCCCATCCTCAAGGCCAAGAAGGCCCTGGCCGAGATGACGAGCGGCCAGCTGCTGCGCGTGCTGGCCACGGACGCGGGCTCGCTGCGCGACTTCCAGGCCTTTGCCAAGCAGACCGGCAACGAGCTGCTCGAGCAGCAGACCGTGGGCGCCGAGTTCATCCACATCCTGCGCCGCCGCTGAGGGGCGGAACGCCCCTCGTCGGTGACATTCAGAGCGCGAGCGTCTTCAGGTAGTCGCGAAAGCTCGCGCCGACCTGGGGGTGCTGCAGGGCCAGCTCCACCGTGGCTTCCAGGAAGCCTTCCTTGCTGCCGCAGTCGTAGCGCTTGCCCTCGTACTGGAAGGCATACACCGCCTCGTGGCCCATCAGGCGCGCGATCGCGTCGGTGAGCTGGATCTCGCCGCCCACGCCCGTGGGCTGGTTGCGGATCTCGTCGAACACCCCCGGCGTGAGGATGTAGCGGCCGGCCACGGCCATACGCGAGGGCGCCTGCTCGGGCGCGGGCTTCTCGACGATCTTTTCCAGGCGCATCAGCTGGCGGCCGGCCGGTTCGCCGGCGCAGATGCCGTAGCGGCGCACCTGGTCGGCCGGCACTTCCTGCACCGCCAGCACCGAGCGCCCCTGCTGGCGGAACGCGGCGGCCATCTGGGCCAGCACCGGCTGGCCGCCGCGGGGGCCGACCATGAGGTCGTCGGCCAGCAGCACGGCAAAGGGCTCGCGCCCGACCAGGGGCTCGGCGCAGAGCACGGCATGGCCCAGGCCCAGCGAACGCGGCTGGCGCACGTAGGCACAGACCATGTCGTCGGGCTGCACCGAGCGCACTAGCGCCAGCAGCTCGTCCTTGTGCGCGGCCTCGAGCTCGCTTTCCAGCTCGTAGGCGGTGTCGAAATGGTCCTCGATGGCGCGCTTGCTGCGCCCGGTGACGAAGATCATGTGGCGTATGCCGGCGGCGTAGGCCTCCTCGACCGCGTACTGGATCAGCGGCTTGTCGACCACCGGCAGCATCTCCTTGGGCGCGGCCTTGGTTGCCGGCAGGAAGCGCGTGCCTAGCCCGGCGACGGGGAAGACGGCCTTGCGGATCGGGGGCTGGGCGTTCATGAAAGGTTTCCTCCTCTGTGGTGCCTGCGATGGATTGTTTTCAGGTGATCTGCTCGAGGCGCGTGAGCTGGACCTGCACCGTGGTCAGGGTCGCGGTGAAGTCGTCCACGCGCTTTCGTTCCTGCGCGATCACGGCCGGCGGCGCCTTGGCCACGAAAGCCTGGTTGGCCAGCTTGCCCTCGGCCTTGGTGATCTCTGTCTGCAGGCGCGCGGCCTCCTTGGACAGGCGCGCTTTCTCGGCTGCGACGTCGATCGCGATGAACAGGCACAGGCGCGCCTCGCCGACCACGGCCACAGGCGCGGCTTGCGCCGCCGCGGCCCAGCTGGCCTCGTCGGCGAAGACCTTGACCTCGCTGAGCTTGGCCAGGGCCTGCAGCACCGGCGCGGCGGCCTGCATGAAGGCCTGGTCGCCCAGCACGTACATCGGCAGCCGCGTGGCGGGCGAGACGTTCATCTCGCCGCGCAGGTTGCGGCAGGCGTCGACCAGGGTCTTGAGCTTGGCCACATGGGCCTCGGCCGCGGGGTCTATGCGCTGGTCCTGGCTGACCGGGTAGGCAGCGATGCTGACCGATTCGCCGCTGCGCCCCGCGACGGGTGCGACCTTCTGCCAGAGCTCCTCGGTGATGAAGGGGATGACGGGGTGGGCCAGGCGCAGTATGGTCTCGAGCGTGCGGATCAGGGTGCGGCGGGTGGCGCGCTGCTGCGCGGCGTCGCCGGTGTTGATCTGCACCTTGGCGATCTCGAGGTACCAGTCGCAGAACTCGTTCCAGACGAAGTCGTAGATCGCGTTTGCCACGTTGTCCAGGCGGTACTCGGCGAAGCCCTTGGCCACCTCGGCCTCCACGCGCTGCAGCTGCGAGACGATCCAGCGGTCGGCCGGCGAGAAGTCGAGGTAGCCGCCCCCAGCGGCGCGGTCAGCGCCGCTGTCCGAGGACCCGCATTCCTCGGCGCCGTGTTCGGCCAGGCCGCAGTCCTGGCCCTCGCAGTTCATCAGCACGAAGCGCGTGGCGTTCCAGAGCTTGTTGCAGAAGTTGCGGTAGCCCTCGCTGCGCTTGCTGTCGAAGTTGATGCTGCGGCCCAGGCTGGCCAGGGCGGCGAAGGTGAAGCGCAGGGCGTCGGCGCCGTAGGCCGGGATGCCTTCGGGGAATTCCTTCTCGGTGGCCTTGCGCACCTGGGGCGCGGTCTCGGGCTTGCGCAGGCCGGTGGTGCGCTTGTCGAGCAGGGGCGCGAGCGCGATGCCGTCGATCAGGTCCACCGGGTCCAGCACGTTGCCCTCGGACTTGCTCATCTTCTTGCCCTGGGCGTCGCGCACCAGGCCGTGGATGTAGACATGGCGGAACGGCACGCGGCCCGTGAAGTGGGTGGTCATCATGATCATCCGGGCGACCCAGAAGAAGATGATGTCGTAGCCGGTGACCAGCACGCTGGAGGGCAGGTAGAGGTCGTAGTCCTTGGTCGCCGAGCCGTCTTCCAGGGCCTCGGGCCAGCCTAGTGTGGAGAAGGGAACCAGCGCCGAGGAGTACCAGGTGTCGAGCACGTCGGGGTCGCGCGTGAGCTGCTTGCCCGGCGACACCTTGTCCGCTTGCGCCTGGGCCTCGGCCTCGTTGCGCGCCACGTAGACCTGGCCCTGCTCGTCGTACCAGGCAGGGATCTGGTGGCCCCACCAGAGCTGGCGCGAGATGCACCAGTCCTGGATGTTGTTCATCCACTGGTTGTAGGTGTTGACCCAGTTCTCGGGCACGAAGCTGACCTGGCCCGAGGCCACGGCGTCGATGGCCTTCTGCGCGATGGAGCGGGTGTCGCTGACCTGGTCCCCGGCGCCGGCCCCCCCGGGGGGCAGCGAACCACGCGCAGCGGGGAGCGTGGGGGCCTTGTTCATGGCGACGAACCACTGGTCGGTCAGCATGGGCTCGACCACCTGGCCGGTGCGCGCGCAGCGCGGCACCATGAGCTTGTGCTTTTTGACCTCGACCATCAGGCCCACGGCCTCGAGGTCGGCCACCACCGCCTTGCGCGCCACGAAGCGGTCCAGGCCGCGGTATTTCTCGGGCGCGTTGTCGTTGACGGCCGCGTCCAGGGTCAGCACGCCGATGATGGGCAGCTGGTGGCGCTGGCCCACGGCGTAGTCGTTCACGTCGTGCGCCGGCGTGACCTTGACCACGCCGGTGCCGAAGGCCTTGTCCACGTAGGCGTCGGCGATCACCGGGATCTCGCGCCCGCACAGCGGCAGCTTCACGTACTGGCCGATCAGGTGTTTGTAGCGCTCGTCCTCGGGATGCACCATCACCGCCACGTCGCCCAGCATGGTCTCGGGGCGGGTGGTCGCCACCGTCAGGTGGCCCTGGCCGTTGACCAGCGGGTAGGCGATGTGCCAGAGGAAGCCTTCCTCCTCCTCGCTTTCCACCTCGAGGTCGGACACGGCGGTTTTCAGTACCGGGTCCCAGTTGACCAGGCGCTTGCCGCGGTAGATCAGGCCCTGCTGGTAGAGCTGCACGAAGGTCTCCGCCACCACCTTGGACAGCTTGTCGTCCATGGTGAAGTACTCGCGGCTCCAGTCCACGCTGTCGCCCATGCGGCGCATCTGGGTGGTGATGGTGTTGCCCGACTGCTCCTTCCACTCCCAGACCTTGGCGACGAAGTTCTTGCGCGCCTCGGCCGGGGTCGGCCCCATGTCGTGGCGGCTGATGCCCTGGGCCTGGAGCTGGCGCTCGACCACGATCTGGGTGGCGATGCCGGCGTGGTCGGTGCCGGGGATCCAGGCCGTGTTGAAGCCCATCATGCGGTGGTAGCGCGTGAGGCTGTCCATGATGGTCTGGTTGAAGGCGTGGCCCATGTGCAGGGTGCCGGTCACGTTGGGCGGCGGCAGCTGGATGGCGAACGCCGGTGCGCCGGCCTGGGGCGCCTGGCTGCCGCGGAAGCCCGCCACGCCGTAGCCGCGCCTTTCCCACTCGGGGCCCCAGTGGGCTTCGAGGGCGGCGGGTTCGAAGGACTTGGACAGGGACGCGAGGCCGGGTTGCTGGACGGTGTCGGACATGGGAAACCCAAAACGGAAAACGGAATGAAAAACGGCATCCCCGGGGGATGCCGTTGCAAGCAGGTTGCGGGATGCGCCGATTTTACTTGGGGCGGGTGGCCGCCCCGGGGGCGGCTCCCGCCTCAGGGCCAAGGCCGGTGCAGCTCGATGATGCGCCGCAAGGTGGTCTTGAGCTCGTCGGCGCGCTTGAGGCCGAACGGCTCCAGCACGCGATGCTCGTGCTGCTTGGCCTGCTCGATCAGGCTGGCCACGATCTTCTGGCCTTTGGGCGTGATGCGCACCAAGGTGATGCGCCGGTCCGTTTCATGGGGCACGCGCTCGACATAGCCCTTGAGCTCCATGCGGTCGAGCAGCCGCGTGACGGTGGGCTGCTTGGTGACGGACACCTGGGCCAGGCCGCCGATGCTCATGCCCTCGCTGCCGGTCAGGGTGGCCAGGATGCGCCACTCCGACACCGAGAAGCCGTTGGCCTGCACCACTCTGTGGAACTCGGTGGAGATCAGCAGGCTGGCCTGTGCCAGCAGGGCGGCCAGATAGTCGTCGACGAAGGGCAGTTTCTCGGTGCGGGGCATGTGGCCAATCATAGCGGTGGGCCTGCGGGCGCATGGCTGGCATGTCCGTTGCTTGGTCAGGGAAAACGATGATTTTGGATTGATTTACTTTTAAACGATGCGATCCTAGAATCCATCCAAAATCATATATATGCCCGATAACCGAAGTCGCTCAAAGGAAGTCCATGGCTGAACGCTCGTTCGTCGAAGAGGTCAAGAAACTGCGCCTGGGCGCGGGCGAGGTGTTCCGCGGCGAGGGCATCCTGGCCGTGACCAAGGCCCTGCTCGAGTCGGGCGTGAACTACGTCGCGGGCTACCAGGGCGCGCCGATCTCGCACCTGATGGACGTGCTGGCCGACGCGCAGGACATCCTGAGCGAGCATGGCATACGCTTCGAGAACAGCGCCAGCGAAGCCACGGCGGCTGCCACGCTGGCGGCCTCGGTCAACTACCCGCTGCGCGGCGCCGTCACCTTCAAGGCGACGGTGGGCACCAACGTGGCCTCCGACGCGCTGGCCAACCTGGCCTCGGGCGGCGTCACCGGCGGCGCGCTGGTGATCGTGGGCGAGGACTACGGCGAGGGCTCCTCGATCATGCAGGAGCGCAGCCATGCCTTCGCCATGAAGTCGCAGATCTGGCTGCTCGATCCGCGGCCCAACCTGCCCAGCATCGTGCAGGCCGTGAAGGACGGCTTCGAGCTGTCCGAAGCCAGCCGCACGCCCGTGATGCTGCAGCTGCGCATCCGCGCCTGCCATGTGCACGGCGAGTTCGTCGCGTCCGACAACCGCCGGCCCAGCTACACCATACAGCAGGCCATGGAGCAGCCGCAGCGCGACGTGAGCCGCATCGTGCTGCCGCCCGCGAGCTTCGTGCACGAGCAGGAGAAGATCAAAGAGCGCTGGCCCGCGGCCCTGAGCTTCATCGAGGAGCGCGGGCTCAACGAGTTCTTCCCGGCCGGCGCCGGCGGCATCGACGATCTGGGTATCGCGGTGCAGGGCGGCTGCTACAACACCCTGATCCGCGCGCTGCAGCAGCTCGGCCTGGCCGACGCCTACGGCAACACCCAGCTGCCGCTGTACGTGATGAACGTGGCCTACCCGCTGGTCGACGCCGAGCTGCTGCGCTTTTGCCAGGCCAAGCGTGCGCTGCTGGTGGTCGAGGAGGGGCAGCCCAATTTCGTCGAGCAGAACGTCGCGGCCATCCTGCGCCAGGCCGGCTCGGCCACCGCGCTGCATGGCAAGGATGTCCTGCCCGTGGCCGGCGAGTACACCACGGCGGCGGTGCTGCAGGGCTTGCGCGCCTTTCTCGCCGCGCATGGCCGGCTGCAGCCGGCCTCGCAGCCCGAGGCGGCTTCGCGCGAGCGCAAGCTCATCCCCATCGTGGCCGCACCCAAGAGCGCTATCGAAGCCAGCGTGCACGCCCGCCCGCCGGGCTTTTGCACCGGCTGCCCCGAGCGGCCGATCTTCACCGCGATGAAGCTGGTCGAGCGCGAGCTCGGCGAGCACCATGTGAGCGCCGACATCGGCTGCCACCTGTTCTCCATTCTGCCGCCGTTCAACCTGGGCAACACCACCATGGGCTATGGCCTGGGCGCGGCCGGCGCCGCGGCGCTCAACGTGCCCGCCGCCAAGCGCGCGATCTCGGTCATGGGCGACGGCGGCTTCTGGCACAACGGCCTGACCAGCGGCATCGCCAACGCGGTGTTCAACCGCAGCGACAACCTGACCATCGTGGTCGACAACAGCTACACCTCGGCCACCGGCGGCCAGGACATCCTCTCGTCCAAGGCACTCAACCCCACGCGCAGCACCAACCATGCGATCGAGCAGGCCGTGCGCGGCGTGGGCGTGAACTGGGTCAAGACCGTGCGGCGCACCTACGACCTCAAGACCATGATGGCCACGCTGCGCGAGGCCCTGACCACGACCGAGAAGGGGCCCAAGGTGCTGGTGGCCCAGAGCGAGTGCATGCTCAACAAGCAGCGCCGCGAAAAGCCCAGGCAGCGTGCCGCGGTGGCCAGCGGCCAGCGGGTGGTGCGCGAGCGTTTCGGCGTCGACCCGGACACCTGCACCGGCGACCACTCCTGCATACGCCTGTCGGGCTGCCCCTCGCTGTCGGTCAAGCCCAATCCCGACCCCTTGCGCACCGACCCGGTGGCGACCGTGCTGGACAGCTGCGTGGGCTGCGGCCTGTGCGGCGAGGTCTCGCACGCGGCTGTGCTCTGCCCCTCGTTCTACCGCGCGCAGATCGTGAGCAACCCCACGCGCTGGGACCGCCTGCGCGAGCGCCTGGGCCGCGCCGTGATCGGCTGGCTGCAGGCGCGCGACCAGCGCCGGCTCGCGCGCTACGCCTTTTGAGGAAATATGACAGCCCCCACGCTCATCACTACGTGTATCGCTGCCCCCCGAGGGGGCCCAGGCCTGCCTTGGGGCGGCCCTGCGCAGGCCTGATCATGAACTCACCACAACCCATCAAGATCGCGATCCTCGCCATGGGCGGGGAGGGCGGCGGCGTGCTGGCCGACTGGATCGTCGATCTGGGCGAGCACAACGGCTACATCGCACAGACCACCTCGGTGCCCGGCGTGGCCCAGCGCACCGGCGCCACCATCTACTACGTCGAGCTCTTCCCCGAGGCCCAGGCCCGCAGAGACGGCGGCCAGCCGGTGCTGGCGCTGATGCCCCTGCCGGGCGACGTGGACGTGGTGCTCGCCTCCGAGCTCATGGAGGCCGGGCGCGCGGTGCAGCGCGGCCTGGTCACCCAGGACCGCACCACGCTGGTGGCCTCGACCCATCGCGTCTACTCGATCGCCGAGAAGACCGCCATGGGCGACGGCCGCGTCGACGGCGACGAACTGATCGCCCATGCCAGCAAGGCCGCCAAGCGCTTCGTGCGCTTCGACATGGCCCAGGCGGCCGAGCAGTCGGGCAGCGTGATCAGCGCCGTGCTGTTCGGCGCACTCGCGGCCACCGGCGTGCTGCCGTTCAGCCGCGCCCAGTTCGAGGCCACGATAGAGCGCGGCGGCGTGGGCGTGAAGCCCAGCCTGAAGGCCTTTGGCCTGGGCCATGCGCAGGCCGACGAAGCGGCCGCGCCCCCCGTTGCGGTGCAGTCAGCGCAGCCGCCGCCGCAGCCGCGCGACCCCGAGGTGGCGGCCCTGCTGGAGCGCGCGCGCAGCGCCTTCCCCGACCCTGCGCAGCCGCTGATCACCGAGGGCATTCGCCGCCTGATCGACTACCAGGATCCCGCCTATGCCGGGCTCTACCTGGACCGCCTGGCCCGGGTCCATGCCTTGCCGGGCGACGGCAGCGGCGCGCTGCTGCGCGAGACCGCGCGGCACCTGGCGCTGTGGATGAGCTACGAGGACACCATACGCGTGGCCGACCTCAAGACCCGGGGGACCCGCTTCGAGCGGGTGCGCGGCGAGGTCCGGCTGCAGCCTGGCCAGCAGCTCGCGATCAACGAGTTCATGCACCCGCGCATCGAGGAGATCTGCGAAACCCTGCCGGTCGCCCTGGGCCGCTGGCTCGCCCGGCCGCATGCGCTGCATCGCCTGGTGGCGCGCCTGACGCAGCAGGGCCGGGTCGTGACCACCAGCTCGCTGCGCGGCTACCTGCTGCTGTGGGGCCTGGCGCGCCTGCGCGGCATGCGGCGCGCCACCCTGCGCTACCAGATCGAGAACGCGCGCATCGAGCAGTGGCTGGCGCAGATCACGCAGGCCGCGCAGCACAACCCTGCGCTGGCCGTAGAGGTGGCGCAATGCCAGCGCCTGGTCAAGGGCTACAGCGACACCCATGCGAGGGGCCTGAAAAACTACCAGTCCCTGATGGCCGCGGTGCAGCGGGCCGGCGCCAGCCTGGCGCCCGCCCTGCTGCGCGAGTTGCGCGATGCGGCGCTGGCCGACGAGCACGGCAAGCAGCTGCAAACGCTGCTGGTTCGACACGCCCTGGTCTGAAGGAGGTCCCATGGAAACGATCCAGGTTCAAGTCGCCCAGGTTCAGACGATCAACCCGCTGATCCGCTGCCTCACGCTGAGCGCCCGCGACGGCAGCGCCTTGCCGGGCTTCAGTGCAGGCGCCCATGTGCGGGTGCAGGTGGCCCTTGCCGATGGGGCGAGCGACTGGCGCCACTACTCACTGATCGACCTGGGCGGCGACCCCGCTGCTGCCGGCGCGCCCGCGCAGTACCGGATCGCCGTGCGCCGCGAGGACGAGGGCCGGGGCGGCTCGCGCTTCATGCATGCGCTGCAGGCGGGCGATTCGCTCACCATAGAGCCGCCCCGGAACGACTTCCCTCTCGGTCAGCACCCGGGCCGCACCGTGCTGGTGGCGGGCGGCATAGGCGTCACGCCCCTGATCGGCATGGCCGCGCAATGCCGGGCCCAGGGCCGGCCCGTGACCATGGTCTACGCCGGGCACAGCCGTGAGCTCATGGCCTTCCTGCCCGAGCTGCAGGGGCTGCTTGGCGACGGACTGGCCGTGCACGCCGACACGGAAGCGGGCGCGCCGCTCGACGTAGCAGCCCTCATCGAGGGTTGCGGCGCCAGCGACAGGCTCTACGTCTGCGGCCCGAAGCCCATGCTCGACGCCGTGCTGGGGCAGGCCCAGGCGCGCGGCTGGCCCAGCGAGCGCGTGCACTTCGAGCTGTTCTCCGCCCCGCCGGCACAGGCGGGCGACCATGCCTTCGAGCTGGTGCTGGCCCAGAGCGGCAAGAGCTGCACCGTGCCCGCCGACCAGACCATTCTGGACTGCCTGATCGACCAGGGCTGCGACCCGCTGTTCGACTGCAAGCGCGGCGAATGCGGGGTCTGCGCCGTGCCTGTGATCGAAGGCGAGGTCGACCACCGCGATTACGTGCTGAGCGCCGGAGAGAAGGCCGCCGGCAAGCTGATCCAGATCTGCATCTCGCGCGCCAAGGGACGGCGCCTGGTGCTGGACCTCTGAGCTCGTCCCCCTTCCTCTTTTCCTCACCCGGGAGAACCGCCATGATCTTGAGACTCTTGATGTGCATCGCGCTGGCCATGTTTCCGCTGGTGGTCATGGCCTCGCCGGGCGACGGCAAGCCCATCGAATGGGTGGTGGGCTACGCGCCCGGCGGCGGCTCGGATGCCGTGGCGCGCATGCTCGCCGAAGCCATGGGGCGCAGCCTGAACCGGCCGGTCTTCGTGAGCAACAAGCCCGGCGCGGGCGCCAACATCGCGGCCGACTACGTGGCCAAGGCCAGGGACGCCGAGCACCTGATGTTCACGGCCGACTCGGCCATCCTGGCGGCCAATCCCTTCCTCTACAGCCGGCTCAGCTACAGCGCGGACAAGGACTTCACGCCCGTGGGCATGATCGCCCGCTTTCCGCTGGTGCTGGTCGTGCACCCGAGTGCGCCGGTGAGGAACCTCGGGGAATTCCTGGCTTGGGCCAAGAGCGACCCCAAGGGAATGAGCTATGGCAGTCCCGGCGCGGGCAGCCCGCACCACCTGGTCACCGAGCTGTTTCGCGCCCAGACCGGCTTGACGCTGAGCCATGTGCCCTACCGCGGCGCGGCCCCGGCGATCGCCGACCTGGTGGGCGGGCAATTGCCGTTCATGTTCGTAGACACCTCCAGCGGCGGCGCCTTCATCAGCTCGGGCAAGGTGCGCGCCATCGGCGTGGCCAGCGCGCAGCGGCTCAAGACCATGGGCGAGGTGCCCACGCTGATCGAGCAGGGCCTGAGCGGCTTCGAGGCCTATGCCTGGCAGGCGCTGGTGGCGCCCGCCGGCGCCAAGCCGGCCACGGTGGCGCTGCTGAACAGGACGCTGAACGAGGCGCTCAACAGCACCGAGATCAAGGCGCGCATGCAGGTGCTGGGCATCGAGCCCCTGCCCACCACGCCGGCCGAATCGGCGCGCTATGCCGCACAGGAGCGCGAGCGCTGGAGCCGCGTGATCCGCACCGCGAACATCAAGCTCGATTGAGGCGTCATGGCCAAGTACCAGAACAATCCGAGGGCGGTGGCGGCCCTGGTGCGCGACACCGAGGTGCACAAGGACTGCTACATCGACGAGGAAGTCTTCGCCCTCGAGATGGCGCACCTGTTCGCCAACACCTGGGTCTACGTGGGCCATGCCAGCCAGGTGCCCAAGGCCGGCGACCACTTCGGCACCACGGTGGGCGACCAGCCCGTGGTGATGGTGCGCCACACCGACGGCAGCATCAAGGTGCTGTACAACCGCTGCCCGCACAAGGGCGTGCAAATCGCCCCCGAGGGCTGCGGCAACACCGGCAAGTTCTTCCGCTGCCCCTACCATGCCTGGACCTTCCGCACCGACGGCAAGCTGCTGTCCATTCCGCTGAAGAAGGGCTACGACAACACCGGCTTCGAGTCCTGCGAAGCCAGCCGTGGCATGGCGAGCGTCGGCGCCGTGCAGGTCTACCGCGACTTCGTCTTCTGCCGTCTCAACCCCGAGGGCCTGGGTTTCGAGGCGTTCTTCGGCGCCTCGCTCTCCACGCTGGACAACATGGTCGACCGCTCGCCCGAGGGACGGCTGGAGGTGGCCGGCGGCGTGATGCGCTACATGCACCACTGCAACTGGAAGATGCTGGTGGACAACCAGACCGACACCTGCCATCCCATGGTGGCGCACGAGTCCTCGGCCGGCACCGCGGTCAAGGTCTGGGAGCAGGCGCCCGAGGGCACGCCCAAGCCCATGGCGGTGGAGCTGTTTGCGCCCTTCGTCAGCCCCTACGAGTTCTTCGAGAACATGGGCATACGCGTGTGGGACAACGGGCATGGCCACACCGGCGTCAGCGATTCCATCCATGCGGCCTACTCGCCCGCCCCGGGCTACTGGGAAAGCATGGTCGCAGCCCATGGCGAGGAGAGGGCGCGCCGGATCCTGCAAGACATACGCCACAACACGGTGTATTTTCCCAACATCATGGTCAAGGGGCCGATACAGACCTTGCGCATCTTCAAGCCGCTGGCGGTGGACAAGACGCTGGTCGAGAGCTGGACCTTCCGGCTGGTAGGCGCGCCCGACCTGCTGCTGGAGCGCACCCTCATGTACAACCGCCTGGTCAACGCGCCCACCTCGGTGGTCGGCCACGACGACCTGGAAATGTACGAGCGCGCCCAGCAGGGCCTGCATTCGCGCGGCTCGCAGTGGATCAACGTGGGCCGCCTGTACGACCCCGCGGAGCGGGGCCAGGCCAACGTGGTGACCAACGGCACCAACGAATGGCAGATGCGCAGCCAGATGCGCGCCTGGGTCCGCTTCATGACCGCCAGCATGAGCGAAGGAGCGAAGGCATGAGCCAGCCCACGAACCAGCAGTTGATCGACTTCATCGTCGCCGAGGCCAGCCTGCTCGACGAGCTGCGCTTCGACGACTGGCTGGCGCTGTTCACGGACGACGGCCGCTACTGGATGCCGCTGGCCCATGGCCAGACCGACCCCAGGCTGCATGCCTCCCTGCTCTACGAGGACAAGCTGCTGCTGCAGGTGCGCATCGCCCGCCTGCACGGCGCGCGCACCTACTCGCAGCAGCCCACCAGCCGCTGCCACCACCTGCTGCAGCAGCCCGTGGTGAGCACGCGCGACGACGAGAGCGGCGTCTACACCTGCCGCACCGCCTTCCATTACTTCGAAGCCCGGCGCGACGAGCAGACGCTTTACGCGGGCTGGGCCACCCATACCCTGGTGCGCCAGGAAGGCGGCTTGCGCATGCGGCTCAAGCGCGTCGACCTGGTCAACTGCGATGCGGCCTTCGGCAACATCCAGCTCTTCATGTGAGGCTTCGTTCCCGCCAAACCGCCCCCTGTCAGGATTACCCATGGACATGTTGACCGCGCTTGCCGATGCCTTCGCCCCGCAGGATCGCAGCCTGCCTCTGATGCTGGAGCGGCAGGCCCGGCGCTTCGGTGACCGCCTGCTGTTCGCCGCCGGCGAAGTGCGCTGGAGCTACGCCGAGGCCCTGCGACAGGCGCAAGCCTACGGTGCGGCGCTGCGCGCGGCGGGGGTGGGTGCTGGCGACCGCGTCGCCCTGCTGTGCTCCAACCGGGCCGAGTTCATGCAGATCTTCCTGGGCTGCGCCTGGATAGGCGCTGTCACCGTGCCGATCAACACCGCGTCGCGCGGGGCGCAGCTGCGCCACATCCTGACGAACTCCGGCGCCCGCCTGCTGGTGACCGAGGGCGAGGGGCTTCAGGCGGTGCAGGCCCTGGAGGGGCTGGACGCGGGGCGCCTGCCGCTGGAGGCCATCTGGCTGGTCGGCGCCGAGCCGGCCGCGGGCGCCGACCCGCGCTGCACGGCCTTCCCGACGGCGCAGCCCGAGGCCTGCACGCCTGCGGCGCCGGTGCGCCCCGGCGACACGCTGGCCATTCTCTACACCTCGGGCACCACGGGCCTGTCCAAGGGCGTGTGCTGTCCGCACGCGCAGTTCTTCTGGTGGGGCGCGCACAGCGGCATGCTGCTGGGCCTGGGCGAAGGCGAGGTGCTGCTGACCACGCTGCCGCTGTTCCACACCAACGCCATGAACGCCTTCTTCCAGGCGCTGCTCAGCGGCTCGACCCTGGTGGTCGAGAAGCGCTTCTCGGCCTCGGCGTTCTGGGCCTCGCTGGCCCGGCACCAGGCCACGGTCACCTATGTGCTCGGCGCCATGGTGCCCATCCTGCTGTCCAAGCCCGCCACGCCGCAGGACCGGGCGCACCGCGTGCGCATCGCCCTGGCCCCAGGCGTGCCGCCGCAGTTCCACTCTGAATTCAGCGAGCGCTTCGGCTTGCAGCTGCTCGACGGCTACGGCTCGACCGAGACCAACTTCGTCATCGGCGCCGAACTGCCCGAGCAGCGGCCGGGCACCATGGGCAAGCTGCGCCCGGGCTTCGAGGCGCGCGTGGTCGACGGGGAGGACAACGAAGTCCCGCGCGGCCAGCCGGGCGAGCTGCTGCTGCGCGCCAGCGAGCCCTTCGCCTTTGCCTCCGGCTATTTCGGCATGGCCGACAAGACCGTGGAGGCCTGGCGCAACCTGTGGTTCCACACCGGCGACCGGGTGGTGTGCGACCAGGACGGCTACTTCAGCTTCATGGACCGGCTCAAGGACGCGATCCGCCGGCGCGGCGAGAACATCTCGTCCTACGAGGTCGAGCAGGTGCTGCTCAGCCATCCGGCGATCGAGGTCGCGGCGGTGTTCCCGGTCAAGAGTGAGATGGCCGAGGACGAGGCCATGGCCGCCATCGTGCTGCGCGAGGGCGCCCAGCTGGACGAGACCGAGCTGATGCGTTTTTGCGAAACCCGCATGGCCTATTTCGCCGTGCCGCGCTATGTCGAATACCTGGCCCAGCTGCCGGCCACGGAGAACGGCAAGGTGCAGAAGTTCAAGCTGCGCGAGCGCGGCGTGACCGAGCGCACCTGGGACCGTGAAGCCGCCGGCTACAAGCTGGCGCGCTGAGGCTGCTCACCCTTTTCTTATCCGTACAGGAGATGTCCGCATGAACCCGATCCGAACCCTCGTCGTGCTGCTGTGGGCCGCCTTGCTGTCCCTGACAGCCTGGGCCCAGGACAACTACCCGAGTCGGGCCATACGCATCATCGTGCCGTTTCCGCCGGGCGGCGGCAGCGACCTGGTGGCGCGCACCGTCGCCGCCCGCCTGGGCGAGAGCTGGAAGGTGCCGGTGCTGGTGGACAACCGTCCCGGCGGCAATACCGTGATCGGCGCCGAGGCCGCGGCCAAGGCCGCGCCCGACGGCTACACCCTGTTCGTGGCCATCGATTCGACGCTGGCGATGAACCAGGCCCTCTATGCCAAGCTGCCCTACGATCCGGTGAGCAGCTTCGCGCCGGTGACCCTGGCCATCACCATGCCCATGGTGCTGGCGGTGCACCCCGCCGTGCCGGCGCACAGCGTCAAGGACCTGCTGGCCCTGGCCAAGACGCGCGCCGGCCAGCTGGCCTACGCCCATGGCGCGCTGCCGGCCCAGGTGGCCGGCGAGGTCTTCAAGGCCAGCACCGGTGCCGACCTGCTGGCCGTGCCCTACAAGGGCGGCGCCCCGGCCATGACCGACGCGGTCGGCGGCACCGTGCCGGTGATCTTCGACGCGCTCGGCCCGGCCATGCCCCACCTCAAGGCTGGCAAGGTGCGGCCGCTGGCGGTCACCAGCCGCCAGCGCAGCCCGCTGCTGCCCGAGGTGCCGACGCTGGCCGAGGCCGGCGCGCCGGGCGTGGACCTGGTGACCTGGATAGGCTTCGTGACCCCCGCCGGCGTGGACCGGGCCATCCTGGCCAAGCTCAACCAGGAGCTGGTGCGCATCCTGCAGCTGCGCGAAACCCGCGAGCTGTTGACGGGCGTGGGCATGACGGTGGTGGCCGGCACGCCCGAGCAGTTCGCCCAGACCATCAGGGACGACCAGGTCAAGTTCGCGCGCATCATCAAGAGCGCGGGCATCCGGGTCGAGTGAACGGAAGCGCCGGCGATGGCCCCTCTTCAAGGACGCAAAGGCTATGACGGCGTGGCCGTGGCCGTGCCCGTCACCGTGCCCTACGAGCGCTACAGCACGCGCGGCGCGCACTGGTTCATCGGCCGCGCGGTGCAGGCGCTGCTGCAGCAGTCGGGCCTGGCCAAGGCGCAGATCGACGGCCTCACGGTCAGCAGCTTCTCGCTCGCGCCCGACACGGCCGTGGGCGTGACCCAGCACCTGGGGCTGTCGCCGCGCTGGCTGGACCATCTCCCCACCGGCGGCGCCTCGGGCGTGATGGCCCTGCGCCGCGCCGCGCGCGCGGTGCAGGCGGGCGACGCCGACATCGTGGCCTGCATCGGCGCCGACACCAACCATGTCGACTCCTTCCGCCAGACGCTGGGCAGCTTCAGCGACTTCGCGCGCGACGCCACCTACCCCTACGGCGCGGGCGGCCCGAATTCGATGTTCGCCTTCATCACCGACCACTACATGCGCCGCTGCGGCGCCACGCGCGAGGACTTCGGCCGCATCGCCGTGGCCCAGCGCAGCAACGCGCTGAAGAACCCGAACGCGCTGTTCAAGAAGGCCTTGTCGCTGGACGACTACCTGGCGGCCAAGCCCATCTCGGCCCCTATCCATCTGTTCGACTGCGTGATGCCCTGCGCGGGCGCCGAAGCCTTCCTGGTGATGAGCGAGGCGCGCGCGCGCGCGCTGGCCCTGCCGCACGCCCTGCTGCGCGGCGCCATCGAGCGCCACAACGCCTACGCCGACGACCCGGTGATGCTGCGCGGCGGCTGGCGGGTGGACCGCAACGAGCTCTACGCCATGGCCGGCGTGCAGCCGGCCGACATCGACTTCGTGCAGACCTACGACGACTACCCCGTGATCGTGATGATGCAGTTCGAGGACCTGGGTTTCTGCGACAAGGGCGAGGGCCCGGCCTTCGTGCGTGCGCACCGCCTGACGCGCGACGGCGATTTCCCCAACAACACCAGCGGCGGCCAGCTCTCGGCCGGCCAGGCCGGCGCGGCCGGCGGCTTCCTCGGCTTGACCGAAACCCTGCGCCAGCTCACCGATCAGGCCGGCGCGCGCGCCGTGCCCGAGGCCCGGCTGGGCCTGGTGGGCGGCTTCGGCATGGTGACCTACGACCGCTGCCTGTGCACCGGCGCCGTGATCCTGGGGAGGCCGGAATGAGCATCCCCATGCCCCGTCCCCCGCGCAAGAACCCGGTTCTGCGCACGCCCCAGATCAACCTGCCACCCGGCGCGCGCGGCCGCGTGGCCCTGGGCCTCACGGCGGCGGCCGCGGAAGGCCGCTTCGAGTTGCAGGTCTGCGAGGACTGCGGCGCCGTGCAGTACCCCCCGCGCGAGGCCTGCCACTGCTGCGTCTCGGAGTGGCTGCGCTGGCGGCCGCAGTCGGGCGCCGGCGAGCTGCTGGCCGAAACCCGGCTGGACCACAGCAACGACCTTTATTTCCGCGAGCGCCTGCCCTGGCGGCTGGGCATGGTGCGGCTGGACGCCGGACCGAGCGTGATGGTGCACCTGCACAGCGAGGTCGGCCCGGCGCCGCAGCGCGTGCGCGTGGGCGCGCGGCTGGACCGCGCGGGCAGCGCGGTGCTGATCGGATTTCCCGAGAAGGAGACACCCCATATGGCTGACGACAAGATGCTGCGCGAGATGGGCAGCGACCCCAAGTTCCGCAAGGCGCTGGTCACCGACGGCAAGACCGCCGTGGGCCAGGCCGTGGCGCGTGCCCTGGTCAAGGCCGGGGCCGACATCGTCTGGGTCGGCCACGCCGAGCCCTGGAAGAAGCTGCCGGGCCTGGCCGAGCTGGCGGCGCTGCCCCAGGTCACGCTGGTGCCGCTGGATGTGAGCGACGAGCGCTCGGTGGGCGAGCTCGCCGGCGAGATCGGCGGCAAGGTCGACATCCTGGTCAACACGGCCGAGCTGCACCGCGGCTTCGGCATCGCCGCGCGCCGCGGCACCGACGTCGCCAAGGCCGAGATGGAGGTCAACTACTTCGGCCTGCTGCGCCTGGCCCAGGCCTTCGGGCCGGCGCTCAGGGGCAGGGCGGCCGACGGCGTGGCCCATGCCACGGCCTGGGTCAACCTGCTGTCGGTCTATGCGCTGGCCAACTTTCCGCCGCACGGCACCTTCTCGGCCTCCAAGGCCGCGGCGCTGTCGCTGGCCCAGTGCCTGCGCGCCGAGATGCGGCCCGCCGGCATACGCGTGCTCAACGTCTTCCCCGGGCCGGTGGACGACGAGTGGAACCAGAGCCTGCCGCCGCCTAAGCTCGCGCCTTCCGCACTGGCGTCGAGCATCGTGCGCGCGCTGCAGGACGGCATCGAAGACGTCTACCCGGGCGACGTGGCCCAGGAATGGCTGAGCCGCTGGCGCGACAACCCCAAGGTGCTCGAGCGCGAGCTCGCGGCAGGAGGTTCTTGAAATGAGCGACAACACCATCCTCAGCGGCCTGGTGGCCGCGCTGGCCAGCGGCAGCGTCCGCGTGGTCGACCTCACGCAGACCCTAGCGCCCGAGTTCCCCGCCATCGCCCTGCCGCCCGAGATGGGGCAGTGCCAGCCGTTTCGTGTCGAGCAGATCTCGGCCTACGACGAACGCGGCCCCGGCTGGTACTGGAACAACTTCTCCTGCGGCGAGCACACCGGCACCCATTTCGACGCGCCCATCCACTGGATCTCGGGCCGCGACCTGCCCCACAACGCGGTGGACACCATACCGGTGCAGCATTTCGTCGCGCCGGCCTGCGTGATCGACTGCTCCAAGCAGGCCGAGGCCGACCCCGACTACCTGATGACGGTGGCCGACATAGCGGCTTTCGAGCAGGCCCATGGCCGCATACCGTCAGGCGCCTGGGTGCTGATGCGCACCGACTGGTCGCACCGCTGGTCCCGGCAGCGGGACGCCGAGGCCTTCCAGAATTTCGACGCCACGGGCCAGCACACGCCCGGGCCCAGCACCGAGGCCGTGCGCTTCCTGGTCGAGCAGCGCGATGTGCTGGGTTTCGGCTCGGAGGCCATAGGCACGGACGCCGGCCAGGGCTATCACCTGCGCCCGCCCTATCCCTGCCATTCGCTGATGCACGGCGCCGGCAAGTACGGCCTGCAATGCCTGACCAACCTGGACCAGCTGCCGCCCACCGGCGCGGTCGTCCTCAGCGCGCCGCTCAAGATCCAGCAGGGCAGCGGCAGCCCGCTGCGCGTGCTGGCCCTGGTCGGAGCTCCGGCATGAGCGCGGCGCATCCCCCCAAGGTCGCGGCCGTCACCGGCGGCAGCGCAGGCATAGGCAAGGTGATCTGCGAGCAGTTGCTGGCCCAGGGCTACGAGGTGGTCTCGCTCGCGCGCCGGCGCACCGAGATCGACCACCCCAGGCTGCACAGCATCGAAGTCGACCTGAGCGACCGCGCCGCCACCGGCGAGGCGGTGCGCGAGATGGTGGCGCGCCACGAGGTGAGCACGCTGGTGCACAACGCGGGCGTGATCCGGGCGGCCCTGCTGCCGGACGTGAAGCTCGACGATCTGGACGCCTTGGTCGACCTGCACCTGGGCTGCGCGATCCAGCTGCTGCAGGCCGCGCTGCCGCGCATGCGGCAGCAGCGCTTCGGCCGCGTGGTGCTGCTGTCCTCGCGCGCGGCGCTGGGCCTGGCCACGCGCACCAGCTATTCGGCCACCAAGGCCGGCATGCTGGGCATGGCGCGCACCTGGGCGCTGGAGCTCGCGCCCGAGGGCATCACGGTCAACGTGGTGGCGCCCGGCCCGATCCGCACCGACATGTTCTACGACGTGGTCGAGCAGGGCAGCGACAAGGAGCGCCAGCTGGCCCAGTCCGTGCCCGTGCGCCGCCTCGGCGAGTCGGCCGACGTGGCGCGCGCCGTGGGCTTCTTCGCCGACCCGGCCAACAGCTTCGTCACCGGCCAGGTGCTCTACGTCTGCGGCGGCACCAGCGTCGGCAGCCTCGCGCTCTGAATGCGCGGCCCTCTCAACCCCTAGGAAGGAAGCAACATGAAATCCTCTGTCCTGCGAACGATGCGCCGCTGCCTGCTGCTGGCCGCGCTGGGCCTGGCGGCGGCCGGGGCGCTGGCACAGACGGCGCCCTGGCCAGCCAAGCCGGTGCGCCTGGTGGTGGCCTTCCCGCCCGGCGGCCTGGCCGACGTCATGGCGCGCATGCTGGCGCCGCAGCTCGGCGAGGCGCTGGGCCAGCCTGTGGTGATCGACAACCGCGGCGGCGCCAGCGGCAACCTGGCGGCGATGGAGCTGCTGCGCAGCGGCGGCGACGGGCACACCTTCATGGTCAACGTGACCACCGTCGAATCGGTCAACCCGCTGATGTTCGACCGCATGCCCTTTGACCCCGCCAAGGACCTGCAGCATGTGGCGCTGCTGGCCAACACCCAGCTGTTCCTGATCACGCGACCGACCCTGCCGGCCGGCAGCCTGAAGGAGCTCGTGGCCTACGCCAGGGCCCACCCGGGCAAGCTGAGCTACGGCTCGGCCGGCAACGGCACCACGCCCCACATCGCGGGTGAATTGTTCAAGCAGAACACCGGCCTGTTCGCCACCCACATTCCCTACCGCGGCGCAGCCCCGGCGATCCAGGACGTGATGGCCGGCCAGATCGACTTCGCGTTCGCGCCGGGCACGGTGTTCCAGAGCGTCAAGGCAGGCAAGCTCAAGCTGTTGGGCGTGGCCAGCCGCCAGCGCACGGCCAACTACCCCAGCGCGCCCACGCTCGAGGAGGAGGGTTCGGGCAAGGTCTACGTCAACGCGCCCTTCGCCGTCTATGCGCCGGCCGCCATGCCCGCGGCGCACGTGAGCCGCATGAACCGCGAGATCAACCGCCTGCTGGTCCAGCCGGCGATCAAGGCGCGCTTCGCCGAGGTCGGGGCCGACGCCGTGGCCATGAGCCCGGCCGAGGTCAAGGCCCTGGTGCAGGAGGAGGTGGCGCTGTTTGGCCCGGTGGTCAGGGCGCGCCGGATTCGGGTCGATTGAGGAGGCGACATGGAGCTGGCAGAGCGCGGACCGGAGGACGAGGCCATGGATCACACAGCGTCGCGCGAGCTTCCACGCAAGGCCCAGGCCCTGGGCCTGGAGACCCGCGTGCGCGACAGCGACCACGCCACGCTCAAGCTCTGGCTGCGCCTGCTGGCCTGCACGACCGAGATCCAGGACGAGATCCGCCGCCGCCTGCGCGCCGAGTTTTCGATCTCGCTGGGGCGCTTCGACTACCTGGCCCAGCTCTACCGCTATCCCGAAGGCCTGAGGATGCGCGACCTTTCGCGCCAGCTCATGGTGACGGGCGGCAACGTCACGGGCCTGACCGTGGAGCTCGAGCGCGAGGGCCTGGTGGCGCGCCGCAGCAGCGCGAGCGACCGTCGCGCCTGGATCGTCAGCCTCACGGCCAGGGGGCGTGCGTCCTTTTTCGTGATGGCGGGCCAGCATGCGCGCTGGCTGCAGCAGATGTTCGGCGGCCTCGACCAGGACACGCTCGAGCGCCTGCATGCGCACCTGGGCGAGCTGCGCGTGCAGCTCGCGCCCGCCATGGGCGAGGCCAAGGGGGCCTGAGCGCGACCCCCGCCTCGCGCGGGCTCATACGGTCTTGCATTCATTGAGATAGCCTCATCGCGCTGCGACGCGGTGCCGTGTTCCGTTCATGTCCCCCGGCGCCGGCCTTTGGCCGTCGCCTCCTCCTTGACTTCACTGCACACGACACCGCGCCGCAGCGCTCCAGCCGACGTCGTGGTGTGCGAAGCGATGGCGCGGGAGCGGTGGTGGACCCGAAGGGGAGGGCGGGTGAACGGCGCAGTGAAGTCAAGGAGGAGACGAGGGCGGCACGCCCTCGTCGGGGGACATGAACGGAGCCGTTCGCCCGCCCTCCCCGCCTTACTCGACGCAGCGAGGGACTTCTGACTTCTTCTTGTACTTCTGATCGCAAGTCGGTATGAGTGCCGGCTCAGGCGCTCGCGGTGTCGAACTGCCGCGCCGCCTCTATGCATTCCTTGAGCACGCGGGCGTCGCCGACCTGGTTGGCCAGCAGCAGGATCAGGCGGGCGTTGAACAGCTCGGAATCCTGCGGCGACAGGCCTGCATGGGCGTCGAGCAGCTGCTCGTAGAAACCGTCGGCATCCTGGAAATGGGGGGTGATTTTCATCGCGTCTTCCTTCTCGCGTCTCATGCCAGGCCGAGCGACTTTTCCACGGCCGCGACCAGATCGCTGTCCACGGCCTCGCCGGTGGCGGCCAGATAGCCGTCGGGCCGCACCAGGGCCCAGGCATGGCCGAACACATGGCAGGCCGCCTGCAGGTGGCCCTGCGGGTCGCGCACATGCTCGCGCGCTTGGGGCCGGTCCTCGGTGCCCAGCACCTGCACGGTTTTGAGCGGGGCGTGGGCGGCGAGCTGGCGCAGGCGCTGCAGCGCTGCCCCGCCGAGGTCGCTGAAGGCCAGCAGCAGCAGGTCGCCGTCGGCCCAGCGCAGCAGGTCGTTGACCCGGCCCTTGCCACCGTCGGCCCAGTCGAAGGCCACGTTCTGCACCGACTGTCCGCCCGTGGCCTCGCAGATGCGCGAGCGCGTGTAGCGGTTGGCCACCGCCATGCGGCCGGTGTTGATGAGCTGGCGCGCGAACGGGAACTGCCTGGCCAGACCGATGGCAGCGCAGCGGAACCTACGCTCGATGCCGTCGGCCGGGCGCAGGAAGCGCGCCGTGCGGTTGGTCACGCAGACGTTTTCCTGCGCGGCCTCCAGGCGCTCGTCGTTGTAGCTGTCCAGCAGGGCCGGGGCGGCGCGGCCGCGCAGCACGGCGGCGAGCTTCCAGGCCAGGTTGTCGGCGTCAGCCACGCCGGTGTTGCCGCCGCGCGCGCCGAAGGGGCTGACCACCTTGGCCGTGTCGCCCATGAAGAAAACGCGGCCGATGCGCAAGGCGTCCAGGCACTGGCTGCGGTAGGCGTAGGGGCCGACCCAGACGATCTCGATCTCGCAGTCGGGGCCGAACTGGCGCTGCAGGCGCTCGCGCACCACGTCCTCGCGGCTCACGTAGGCCGGGTCGGCATTGGGCGGCATCTGGTAGTCGATGCGCCAGACATCGTCGGCCATCAGGTGCTGCCAGACCGCGCGGTCGTCGTTGAACGGCGCCTCGATCCAGGTGTGGCGCTCCACCGGCGGGTGCTTGGTGAAGCGCACGTCGGCGATGCACCAGCGGTCGTCGCCGCGCTTGGTCTGCATGGTGGCGCCGGCCCAGGCGTGGAAGGGCGTGTGCGAGCCGCTGGCGTCGATCACATGCTCGGCCTCGAGGCGGTAGCTGCCGGCCGGGGTCTCCACAGTCAGCGTGGCGCAGGCCTCGTTCTGCTCGAAGCCGGTGACGCGCGATTGCCAGCGCAGGTCCACCCCGCCGAGCTCGTAGATGCGCTCGACCAGGTAGCCCTCGATGTAGAACTGCTGGATGTTGATGAACGGCGGCTGGCTCGAGAGGTGGAAGCTGTCCTGCTGGCGCAGGTCGAAGGAGTAGACCTCGTCCTGTCCTGCGAAGGTGCGGCCCACGCTCCACTGCACGCCCTTCTTTGCGATGCGCTCGTAGATGCCGAGCTTGTCGAAGATCTCGAGCGATTTCTGCGTGTAGCAGATGCCGCGCGAGGAGGCGCCCTTGACACCCACGCTGTTGTCCTCGTCCAGCAGCACGGCAGGCTGGCCCAGGCGCGCCAGCGAGCAGGCCAGGGTCAGGCCGGTGATGCCGGCGCCCACGATCACGATGGGGTGGCGGCGCAGCTCGCCCGAGCTCAACTCGGGCGGCGGGGAGAAGGGGTACTCGGGCAGCTGGTAGCCCGATCCGGCGGTGAATTCGTAGCCGTTGGTGAAGCTCACCGCGGCGTAGGCCGGGGCGGCGGCGGGGGTCTCCTGCATGATGGGCGGTCTCCTGCGTGGCTTAGGGCCTGCTCACACTGTTTTTGCCAGTGCGAACGTGGTTAAAAGCGCGCCAATCTAGGCGCGCGACGACGCCCAGGCTGGCCGCCTGGGCTAGGAGTGCAACAACGAGTGGCGCGCTTTTAACCACGTGCCCTTCGGGTTGCGGCCAAAAAGGCCATGCGCCGCGTTGCGAAACATCGCCGGGGCCCGACCCCGGCTGCGTTTCGCGCCTTGCGCATGGCCTTTTTGATCCGCAACGCATCTGGCAAAAACAGTGTGAGCAGGCCCTACTCCTGGGCTTTTTTCGCGTACTTTGGCCGGTCATTTTGCTGTGGTTTCAGCACCTCGGGGGCCTTGCCGGCGGCGTGCTCCTGACGCCATTGTTGCTTGCGCGCCGTCCATTCGGCCAGGCGCGCGTGGGCGGTCCGGCTTTCCTGCAGCATCTGGAACTCGTCGGCGCGCTGGGCGGTCAGCTCCAGCCGCACACCATTGGGGTCGAAGAAGTAGATGCTGTCGAAGACATGGTGGTCGGTGATGCCCAGCACCTCGATGCCATGGGCCTCGAGCCGCGCCTTCATGTCCTCGAGCGCCTGCAGCGAGTCGACGCGGAACGAGATGTGGTTGACCCACAGGGGCGTGTTGGGCGAGGGCAGGGCGGCCTCGTCGTTGCCCAGGTCGAAGAAGGCGATGAAGGAGCCGTCCTGCAGGCGGAAGAAGAAATGCGTGTAGGGGCAGTACTCGCCGGTGCTGGGCACGTGGTCGCTCTGGATGATGTGGTAGAGCGGCAGGCCCAGGATGTCCTCGTAGAAATGGCGCGTCTCCTCGGCGTCCCTGGCGCGGTAGGCGTAGTGGTGCAGTTGCCGGATGGGGGCTGGCGCGGGCAGGTCTTGGCGGGCGATGGCCATGGACTTCTCCTGAAAGGCTTGATGATTTACTAATTCGTAATTGGTTTACTATAACGTAATCATTGATTCCGAGCAAAGCCTGGCGATGCTTTTTGTGCTTGCATAAAAAAGCCTTACCGACCTGGTGTGTCCGATAGCCATGGGCAATGAACTGGATTGACGCAGCCAATTAGACGGCCCATGCTGTAGTGGCTACTCTTGAAATTCCCCCGGCCCGGGGCCGGGGTTCAGTGGCAGCTTGTTCAACCCTTCTAGGAGAACCCCATGGCAGCACTCAAAGGCTCGCGCACCGAGCAGTGCCTGAAAGACGCCTTCGCCGGCGAATCGCAGGCCAATCGCCGCTATCTCTATTTCGCCAACAAGGCCGACGTGGAAGGCCAGAACGATGTGGCGGCGCTGTTCCGCTCCACGGCAGAAGGCGAGACCGGCCATGCCCACGGCCACCTGGAATTCCTCGAGCAGTCGGGCGATCCCGCGACCGGCCTGCCGATAGGCCCGACCCGCCAGAACCTGGCCTCGGCCATCGCGGGCGAGACCCACGAGTACACCGACATGTACCCTGGCATGGCCAAGACCGCGCGCGAGGAAGGCTTCGACGAGATCGCCGACTGGTTCGAGACCCTGGCCAAGGCCGAGCGCTCGCACGCCAACCGCTACACCAAGGCGCTGGGCGAGCTCGTCGACTGACGGCGGGCCCTGCGTGTTGGGCGCTCGAACGAGCGCCCAATGCACAGCGCCCGTCCGATGCGCGGTTGACAGAGGAGAAACGCCATGTCGCGAGAAGGCAACCTGGAAGCGCCCACCCGGCATCCGCTCGACTGGAAGAACCCCGAGTTTCATGACGAAGCCTCCTGTCTCAAGGAGTTGGAGCGCATCTTCGAGATCTGCCACGGCTGCCGCCGCTGCGTCAGCCTGTGCGGCGCCTTCCCCACCCTGTTCGACCTGGTCGACGAGAGCCAGACCATGGAGGTCGACGGCGTGGCCAAGCAGGACTACTGGAAGGTGGTCGACCAGTGCTACCTGTGCGACCTGTGCTTCATGACCAAGTGTCCCTACGTGCCGCCGCACCCCTGGAACCTGGACTTCCCGCACACCATGCTGCGCGCCAAGGCCATCAAGTTCGAGAAGGGCGAGGTCAAGGCGGCCGAGCGCTTCCTGGCCTCCACCGACGTGCACGGCCAGTTCGCCGGCATCCCGGTCGTGGTGCAGGTGGCCAACGCGGTCAACAAGACCAAGGCCATGCGCAGCGTGCTCGAGAGCCTGGCGGGCGTGGACCGCAATGCCTGGCTGCCAGCCCTGGCCACGCGCAAGTTCCGCAGCAGTGCGCCCAAGGCCGCTGCCGGCGAGGTGCGCAACGGCGAGCGCACGCCGGGCAAGGTGGTGATCTTCTCCACCTGCTTCATCAACTACAACGAGCCCGGCATAGGCCACGACCTGCTCAAGATCCTGGACCACAACGCCATTCCCTACGAGCTGGTGAGCAAGGAGAAATGCTGCGGCATGCCCAAGCTCGAGCTCGGCGACCTGGCCTCGGTGAGCGCCAGCAAGGAGGCCAACGTCCCGGTGCTCGTCAAGTACGCCCGGCAGGGCTACGCGATTCTGGCCGCCGTGCCCAGCTGCGCGCTGATGTTCAAGCAGGAGATCCCGCTGATGTACCCCGACGACGCCGAGGTGCAGCTGGTCAAGGAGGCCATGTGGGACCCCTTCGAGTACTTCATGGCGCGCAAGCGGGACGGCCTGCTCAAGACCGAGTTCGCCATGCCGCTGGGCCAGGTGAGCTACCACATCCCCTGCCACGGCCGGGTGCAGAACATAGGCAAGAAGACCGAGGAGATGCTCAAGATGATCCCGGGCACCACGGTGAACACCGTCGAGCGCTGCTCGGGCCACGCCGGCACCTTCGGCGTCAAGAAGGCACACCACCAGACCGCGATGAAGATCGGCAAGCCGGTGTTCAAGGCCATGGCCCAGATGAAGGACGGCGCCAAGCCCGACTACATCAGCTCCGATTGCCCGCTGGGCGGCCACCACATCGCCCAGGGCTTCGAGGTCAACCAGCTGGGCGCGCCCGAGCTCAACCACCCGCTCACCCTGGTGCGCAAGGCCTATGGATTGAAATGAAGGCAAGCATGCAGATCACCGGAAAAATCACCCGCGACAGCCTCATGACCCTGGAGGCCTACAGCAAGTGGCGCAAGCAGCACAAGCCCGAGGTCATGGCCCACCGCCAGCTGCGCAGCGTGCACCTGGGCGAGCACATGAGGGTGCAGTTCGAGAGCGAGCTGTCCATGCGCTACCAGATCCAGGAGATGCTGCGCGTGGAGAAGATCTTCGAGGACGAGGGCATAGACCAGGAGATCGAGGCCTACGCCCCACTGGTGCCCAACGGCGGCAACTGGAAGGCCACGCTGATGATCGAGTATGTCGACGTCAACGAGCGCCAGCGCGAGCTCGCGCGCCTGGTCGGCGTGGAGCACCGCATGTTCGTCGAGGTCGAGGGCCAGGAGCGGGTCTACGCCATCGCCGACGAGGACTTGGAGCGCTCGACCCCCGAAAAGACCTCGGCCGTGCATTTCCTGCGCTTCGAGCTCGGTCCGGCCATGCGCGCCTCGGTCAAGGCCGGCGCCGCCGTCAAGCTTGGCTGCGACCATTCGCATTACCCGGCCCATGTCAGCATCCCGGCCGAGGCGCTGGCCTCGCTGGCTGGCGACCTCAGCTGAGCGGAGGCTCGGGCGCGCCGACCCCGTAGCGGTCCCAGAGCGCCCATTCCGGTCCGGGCTTGGCCGTGATCGTGAGTGCCGCGCCGCTGTGCGGATGGACGAGCTCCAGCCGCAGCGCGTGCAGCCACAGGCGCTGCAGGCCCAGCAGCCCTGCCACGGCGCGGTTGAGCGCCCCCTTGCCGTGCGTGGCGTCGCCTATCAGGGGGTGGGCGATGTGCTTGAGGTGGCGGCGCAGCTGGTGGCGCCGGCCCGTCAGTGGTTCGAGCTCGACCAGGGCGCAGCGCGTGCCCGGGAAGGCGCCCTGCGCCAGCGGCAGCTCGTGGCGGGCCAGGCGGCGGTAGCGCGTGCGGGCCTCCTGCAGCTCCTCGCGCCCGGCACGCGCGTCATCGGCCAGGCGCCTGAGCGGGTGGTCGATCAGGCCTTCGGCAGCCGGCCAGCCGCGCACCACGGCCCGGTAGGTCTTGCGCAGTGCCGCACCGGCCTCGAAGGCGGCCCCCAGCCGGCGCGCCGTTTCGGCGTCAAGCGCGAACAGCAGCACGCCGCTGGTGCCCTTGTCGAGCCGGTGCACCGGCCAGACCGGCCGGCCGAGCTGGTCGCGCAGCAGCTGCAGGGCAAAGCGGGTCTCGCCCGCGTCCAGGCCGCTGCGGTGCACCAGCAGGCCCGGCGGCTTGTCCACCGCTGCAAGATAATCGTCCTGGTACAGGATGTTCAGCATGTTGTTTCTATTGTCCCCCGCCAAATCGCTCGATTACGACACCCCCGCCGGCGAGCTGCCGCACAGCCAGCCCCTGTTCACCCGCCAGTCGGCCGAGCTCATTGAGCTGCTCAGGCAGTACTCGCCGCAGCAGGTCGCCGAGCTCATGAGCCTGAGTGACAAGCTCGCGGCGCTCAACGTGGCGCGCTACCAAGCCTGGAGCCCGAAATTCACGGCGAAGAACGCCAAGCAGGCCGTGCTGGCCTTCAATGGCGACGTCTACGAGGGTCTGGACGCCAGGAGCCTCAAGCCGCGCGAGCTCGAATGGGCGCAGGACCATGTCTGCATCCTCAGCGGCCTCTATGGCGTGCTGCGGCCGCTCGACTTGATGCAGCCCTACCGGCTCGAGATGGGCACCCGCCTGGCAAACGACAAGGGTACCGACCTCTACCGCTTCTGGGGCCCGCAGATCGCCGAGCACCTCAACGCCAGGCGGGCCGAGGACCGTTCGCCGGTGGTCGTCAACCTGGCTTCGCAGGAGTACTTCAAGTCGGTGGACCGCAAGCGGCTGCGGGCACGCGTGATCGAATGCGTGTTCGAGGACTGGAAGGGCGGGAAGTACAAGATCATCAGCTTCCACGCCAAGCGCGCGCGCGGCCTGATGGCGCGCTACGCCATCCAGCACCGCGTGACCACGCCCAGCAAGCTGGAGGGCTTCGACCTGGAAGGCTATGCCTTCGACACGGCCGCCTCCGAGCCCGACCGGCTGGTGTTTCGCCGCCGGCAGGCGGCCTGAGGCCGGTGCAGGAGGCCGCCATGACCCAACAGATCACCCCCGAGCTGCGCCAGTGGATCGTGGCGCAGGCCGAGGCCGGGCACAGCGCCGAAGCGGTGCTGCAATCCATGCGCGCCTCGGGTTGGGACGAGGACGTGGCCGTGCAGGCCATGGAGGACAGCTTGCGCGACCACCTGGAGGCCCGGGCCCAGGCCCAGGGCCTGCCGCCGGCCGTGGCGGTGCCCGAGCCCGACCTCGACGACGAGCCGCTGTGCCTGGACGCGGGCGACCGGCGCGTGGCGGTGCTGGCCAGCCTGGCGCAGCCGCGCATCGTGGTGTTCGGCGGCCTGCTCGACGACGCCGAGTGCGAGGCCCTGATCGCGGCGGCGCGGCCGCGCCTGAGCCGCTCGCTGACGGTGGCCATGGCCAGCGACGGCGAGGAGGTCAACGAGGACCGCACCAGCGAAGGCATGTTCTTCACCCGCGCCGAGAGCCCGCTGGTGGCGCGCATCGAGGCGCGCATCGCCCGGCTGCTGCGCTGGCCGCAGGAGAACGGCGAGGGCCTGCAGGTGCTGTGCTACCGGCCCGGCGCCGAGTACAAGCCGCACCACGACTACTTCGACCCGCAGCAGCCCGGCACGCCGACCATTCTGCGCCGCGGCGGCCAGCGCGTGGCCACCCTGGTGATCTACCTGGGCGAGCCCGACAAGGGCGGGGCCACGGTGTTCCCCGAGTTGCAGCTTGCGGTCGCGCCGCGGCGCGGCAACGCCGTGTTCTTCAGCTACGAGCGGCCGCACCCGTCCACGCGCACCCTGCACGGCGGCGCGCCGGTGCTGGCCGGAGAGAAATGGATCGCCACCAAGTGGCTGCGCGAGCGCGAATTTGTCTGAGCGCAAGCGCGAACCTCATGAGGTCCCCATGAACCTGCCCGAACACTCCCAGCTTGGCAAGGCCTCGCCCTATGTCGACCAGTACGACGCGGGCCTGCTGTTCCCCATCCCCCGTGCCCCCAAGCGTGCCGAGATCGGCATCGGCGGCACGCCGCTGTTCTTCGGCGCCGACCTCTGGACCGCCTTCGAGCTCAGCTGGCTGAACCCGCGCGGCAAGCCCCAGGTGGCGCTGGCCCACATCACCGTGCCCTGCGAGAGCAGCCATCTGGTGGAGAGCAAGTCGTTCAAGCTCTACCTCAACAGCTTCAACAACACCAGGTTCGCGAGCGCCGACGAGGTCCGCCAGCGCATCCGCGCCGACATCAGCGCCGCCGCCTGGCAGGGCGGGCCGGTACGCTCGCAGGTCGGCGTGAACCTGGTGCTGCCCGAGCTGTTCGACCGCGAGCCCATCCACGAGCTCGACGGCCTGAACCTGGACCGGCTGGACGTGGAGTGCACGCGCTACCAGCCCGCGCCCGAGCTGCTGAGCGCGGCGTTCGCCGAGCAGCCGGTCAGCGAGGTGCTGGTCAGCAACCTGCTCAAGAGCAACTGCCTGGTGACCGGCCAGCCCGACTGGGGCAGCGTGCAGATCCGCTACAGCGGCCCGCAGATCGACCAGGCGGGCCTGCTGCAGTACATCGTGAGTTTCCGCAACCACAACGAGTTCCACGAGCAATGCGTGGAGCGCATCTTCATGGACCTGTGGACGCGCTGCAAGCCGGCCCAGCTCACGGTCTACGCGCGCTACACCCGCCGCGGCGGCCTGGACATCAGCCCTTTTCGCACCAGCCACCCCGGACCCATGCCGCTGCCGGTGCGCACCGCCCGCCAGTAGCCCGGGGCCAGCTCACCGGCCCTGGCCGGGGCCGCTCAGCCAGTCGCAGCGAACGCGCCGCATCATGTGGGCACGAGCGCGCCAGGCCACGTAGAGGGCCGGGCTCAGGATGGCTATCGGGCACAGGGGCAGGGCCCAGGCCTCGTCCAGCACCAGGGCGGGCAGCCAGCCCGTCCATCCCAGCAGCCACACGGTCAGGACCGCGTCCCAGAGGTGGTACTCGAGCGGGTGCTGCGCTCGGTGGTCCACATGCCATTGCTTGATGCGTTGCAGCTCGGCCAGGGTGAGACGGGGTGTCATGGCGGTCTCCGGTACGAGGCTTCAATGTAAGCTTTGGGTAAGTTTCCGTCAACGCGGGCCCCGGGCTGAAGTCCTGCGCAACCAGCGAGATGCGAGGGACTGCGTGGATTGATACAAAACGTATCGCCGGCGCAGCGGGCCGTCCATCCCTTGGCACCGATGAGGGCCCGATGCGGCTTTGCCGGAGACGAAGTTACGTCCAGTAACTTTCTGCCCGGGCCGCCCGCCTAGCATCGCCCCATCTTTCACCTTATGCAAAAAATGGAGGCGGTATGAACGAAAAGACCGGAATGCGTGGCTTGGTAGGTATGGCGCCGTGGCGCTGGCTCGCGGCTGGGTTGACCGCGGCCACCCTGGCCGCCTGCGGCGGCGGCGGGTCGGGGGGCACGGGCACCCTGCGTGTCGCGCTGACCGATGCGCCGTCCTGCGGCTACGACCATGTCTACGTCACGGTCGAGAGGGTCCGCGTGCACCAGAGCAGCAGCGCCGGCGACGCCGAAGCGGGGTGGAGCGAGATCGTGCTTTCGCCGGCGCGCCGTATCGATCTGCTCGATCTGACCAATGGCGTGCTGGAGGAACTGGGCAACACCGATCTGCCCGCGGGTGACTACCAGCAGATCCGCCTCGTGCTGTCCGAGAACACGGGCAGCGCGCCGCTGGCCAATGCCGTGCAGCCCACCGGGGGCAGCACCGTGGCGCTCGACACGCCCAGCGGTACGCAAAGCGGCCTGAAGCTGCAGGCGCATTTCAATGTTCCCGCGGGCCAGACCGCCGATGTGGCGCTCGATTTCGACGCCTGCAAGTCGGTGGTGGCCACGGGCAGTCCGGGCAAATACAACCTCAAGCCGGTGATCTCGGTGATCCCGATCCTGACGGCCATCGAGGGCTATGTCGCCACGAACATCGCCAACAGCGGCACGCTCGTGACGGCTCAGCTGACCGACGGCACGCGGGTGCGCGGAACCACGCCTGGGACGACCGACGGCAAGTTCCGTCTCGTGGTGCTGCCCAACAGCAATTATTCGGTGGTCGTGGCCGCAGCCGCGCGCGAGACGGCCGCGGTCACGGGCGTGCCTGTGACCACGGGCACCACGGCGCTCAATCCGGTGGCGGCGCCGATCGCCCCCGCCTCGTCCGCCGTGGCCAGCGTGAGCGGCACGGTGACCACGGGCAGCAGCGTGCCGGTGGCCGGTGCGACGGTGCGTGCGACCCAGGCGCTGACGGGAGGTCCGACCATCCAGGTGGCCTCGCAGATCACGGGCGCCACGGGGGGCTACGCGCTGAGCCTGCCGCTCGCGGCGCCGATCAGGGCACCCTACGCCGGTGGCGCGGCGCTGGCGTTCGCGGCAGACGGCGCTGTGGCCGGAAAGTACAGCTTCGAGGCCAAGGCCCAGGGCTACCTGACACAGACCACCGGTGTGATCGCGCTGTCTGGCGACATCGCGCAGGACTTCGTCCTGTCCCCGTCGCCCTGAGGCTGGCAGGGCCGGCCTAGAAGAGTTCCCGCGTTTGCGCCGCCTGCTGGGCGGGGGCCTCCGACCGATGAACTCGGTCGGGGGCCTTTTTTTCTGCGGAGGGCGGCCGCGCGGCCACCTCCGCGGCCTTGGCCAGCGAGCCCACGCGCACGCCGAGCAGGCGCAGCCGGCGCGTCAGGTCCACGCGCTTGAGGCACAGGCCCGCCACGCGGCGCAGGGTGGCGGCGTCGGCCGTGAACTGGGAGATGGTCTGGTCGCGCGTGACGATCTGGAAGTTGTCGTAGCGCAGCTTGATGCCTATGGTCCGCCCCACGTAGCCCTTGCGCTGAAGGTCGGCCGCGACCTGCTCGCACAGCTGGGTGAAGACCGCGCCGAGCTCGGCCCGGTCATGCACCGCGTGCAGGTCGCGCTCGAAGGTGGTCTCGCGGCTCATGCTCACGGGTTCGCTCTCGGTCACCACCGGCCGCTCGTCGCGCCCCCAGGCCGCCTCATGCAGCCAGGCGCCGTAGCTGGGGCCGAACTCGGCTACCAGCCAGGCGCGCTCGCGCGCGGCCAGCTCGCCAATGGTCTGTATGCCCAGGGCCTGCAGCCTGGCATCGGTCTTGGGGCCCACGCCGTTGATCTTGCGGCAGGGCAGGGGCCAGATCAGGGTCTGCAGGTCCTCGGGCAGGACGATGGAGATGCCGTTCGGTTTGTTGAACTCGCTGGCCATCTTGGCCAGCAGCTTGTTCGGCGCGACGCCGATCGAGCAGCTCAGGCCGGTGGCCTCGTGGATGCTTTTCTGGATCAGGCGCGCCAGCACCCGGCCGCCCTCGCGCTGGCCGCCCGGCACCTTGGTGAAGTCGATGTAGACCTCGTCCACGCCGCGGTCTTCCATCAGCGGCGCGATCTCGGTGATGACCTGCTTGAAGCGGCGCGAGTAGCGGCGGTACTCGTCGAAGTCCACCGGCAGCAGAATGGCCTGGGGGCACAGCCGCGCCGCCTTCATCAGGCCCATGGCCGAGCCCACGCCGAAGGGCCGTGCCGCGTAGGTCGCGGTGGTGATGACGCCGCGGCCCGTGTAGTCCTTGAGCAGCGGGAAATCCGCCACCGGGATCTGGTCCAGCGGCAGCCCGGCGTGGCGTGCCAGCAGCGCGTCGTCTACCCGGCGCCGGCCCCCGCCGATCACCACCGGCAGCCCCTTGAGCTGTGGATAGCGCAGCAGCTCGACCGACGCGTAGAACGCGTCCATGTCGAGGTGGGCGATGCGGCGAATGGCGCCGTCGGCGGACGGGGGCGAGGTGCTCACGCGGCAAGCATAGCGCGCAGAGGCGGGCCCCGCCGCCTCGCGCCTGCAGGCACAATGGGGCGGCGGCTGAGGGCCACCGCCCAGGCCGTACCCAGGGAGATGTGATGAACAAACACAAGCGCCATTTCCTCGTCGCCGCTGCCGGCGGCGCCGCGCTGCCGGGCGCCGCGCGCGCCGCCCCCGGCGGCCCCCGCGGCACCGGTCCCGGACTGCTGACCGTGACCGGTGCCATAGGCCGGGGCAACCGCGGGCCGATCGACGAGGCGCTGGACCAGATGATGGCCAAGCAGAAGATCCGGTTCGACCGGGCGCATGTGTTCGATTTTGCCGCCCTGGCCGCCTTGCCTGCGGTCAGCATCCGCCCCACGCTGGAGTACGACGCCAAGGTCCACTTGCTGCGGGGGCCGCTGCTGACCGACGTGCTCCAGGCCGCCGGCGCGGCCCAGGCCGATCGCAGCACGCTGCTGCTGCGTGCCGTGGACGGCTACGTGGCCAGCATGAGCATGGCCGATGCGCGCAAGTACCGCTTCATCGTGGCCACGCATTTCGATGGGCGGGCCATGACCCTGGGCAGCCTGGGCCCGCTGTGGGCGGTGTACGAGGCGGACCGCTTTGCCGAGATGGCGGCCAAGCCGGTCAACGAACGCTTCGCGCTGTGCCCCTGGGGCCTCTACCACCTCGACGTGCAGAGGGCGGGGTAGGTGGCCGGCCCGCTTCAGTAGCTGCCCGGTAGCAGGATGTCCTTGCCGACCTGGTCGATCTGGGTGCGGCCGCAGAAGGCCATGGTCAGGTCGAGCTCGCGCTGGATGATCTCCAGCGCCTTGCTCACGCCGGCCTCGCCCATGGCGCCCAGGCCGTAGGCCATGGCACGGCCGATGTAGGTGCCACGGGCGCCGAGGGCGCGCGCCTTGAGCACGTCCTGGCCGCTGCGTATGCCGCCGTCCATGTGCACCTCGATCTGCGACCCGACCGCGGCGACGATGGCCGGCAGGGCGCGGATGCTGCTCTCGGCGCCGTCGAGCTGGCGCCCGCCGTGGTTGCTGACGATCAGCGCGTCGGCGCCGCTGTCCACCGCCAGCTTGGCGTCCTCCACGTCCTGTATGCCCTTGAGGATGATCTTGCCGCCCCAGCGCTTCTTGATCCACTCCACGTCGCCCCAGTTCAGGCGCGGGTCGAACTGCTGCGCGGTCCAGGCCGAGAGCGAGCCCATGTTCTCCACGCCCTTCACATGGCCCACGATGTTGCCGAACTGCCGGCGCGGCGTACCCAGCATGCCCAGGGCCCAGCGCGGCTTGCCCGCGATGTTGAGCATGTTGGGCAGGGTCAGCTTAGGGGGGGCAGACAGGCCGTTCTTGAGGTCCTTGTGACGCTGGCCCAGGATCTGCAGGTCCAGCGTGATGACCAGGGCCGAACAGTTGGCGGCCTTGGCTCTATCGATCAGGCGCTCGATGAAGTCGCGGTCGCGCATCACGTAGAGCTGGAACCAGAACGGGTGGCGGTCGGTGGCCTTGGCCACGTCCTCGATCGAGCAGATGCTCATGGTCGAGAGCGTGAACGGGATGCCGAACTTCTTGGCCGCGCGCGCCGCGAGGATTTCGCCGTCGGCATGCTGCATGCCGGTCAGGCCCACCGGCGCAATGGCCACCGGCATGGCGACCTCCTGGCCGATCATGGTGCTGCGCGTGCTGCGGCCCTCCATGTTGACGGCCACGCGCTGGCGCAGCTTGATGCCCTGGAAGTCGGCCTCGTTGGCGCGATAGGTGCTCTCGGTCCAGCTGCCGGAGTCGGCGTAGTCGTAGAACATGCGCGGCACGCGCTTTTGCGCGAGCAGGCGCAGGTCTTCGATGTGGGTGATGACGGGCATGGTGGTTGTCTCCTGCGGATGCCGCATCCTACCCAGGGCCCGGTGGCGGGCAATTGAAATCCGCCGGTCGGGCTTTGAAATTTATTTGGCTGGCGCTGCTTCAGAGGGTGTAGACGAAATGATCTACGTCGCCAGTCTAGTCGCGAGCATACGCGCTTCGGCCAACCAGACCCATGCGAGCGGCGCCCAGTCCGATCGATCGTGGTGTGCCATGA
>NZ_SCMM01000025.1:0-67697 GCF_005503345.1 Ramlibacter sp. 2FC | reverse complement strand
GCTCAGGCCTTGGTGGAGGGGGCGGGGCTGCGGGTCCGGCTGCGCTGGGCGGCGCGCAGCTGCTCGAGCACCACGTCGCGCTTGTGGTCCAGGTGGGCGACCAGCACGGCGCGCATGCGGGGGGCGTCGCGCGCGGCCAGCGCCTCGATCATCTGCTCGTGCTCGCGCACGGCCTGCGTCCATTTCTCCCCGTCCTGGTTGGACTTGAAGCGCAGCGCCTGCAGGCGCGCGTTGACCTGGTTGTAGGTGCTGCTGAGCACCGGGTTCTTGGCCGCGGTGTTGATGGCGCGGTGGATCTCGGCGTTGAGGCGGTAGTAGCTGGGCAGGTCGCGCCGCGTGTAGGCGGCCATCATCTCGAAGTGCAGGGCGCGGACCTCGGCCAGCTCGGCGTCGGTGATGCGCTCGGCCGCGAGCTCGCCCGACTGCGCCTCCAGCCCGGCCATGACCTCGAAGGTGTGCAGCACGTCGGTCGCCGACAGCTGCAGGGCGATCGCGCCGCGATTCGGCACCAGCTCCACCAGGCCCTCGGCGGCCAGCATCTTGATGGCCTCGCGCAGTGGGGTGCGCGACACCTTGAGCACCTCGCAGAGCTCGCGCTCGTTGAGCTTGGCGCCGGGGGCGATGCGGTTCTCCACCAGCATCTTGCGCAGGCGCTCGGCCACCTGCTCGTGCAGCGCGGCGCGCGGTATGGAAATGATTTCTGCCGTCATGTTTGAATTTTGTATTCAAAAACACCGCATGTCAAAGCAGTGTTTCCTTTTTGTTTGCTAGCAATAAATGAATTTTGTATGCAAAAATGGCCGTCCTTTCAGGAGACCTCATGCTGAACCTCGATTTCCACCCCACCGGCCGCCATTTCCTGCAGATCCCCGGCCCCTCGCCGGTGCCCGACCGCATCCTGCGCGCCATGAGCCTGCCCACCATAGACCACCGCGGCCCGGAGTTCGGTGCCCTGGGTCGCAAGGTGCTGGCCGACATCCGCCAGATCTTCCAGACCCGCAACCCGGTGGCGATCTACCCGGCCTCGGGCACCGGCGCCTGGGAGGCCGCGCTGTCGAACCTGCTGAGCCCTGGCGACCATGTGCTGATGTACGAGACCGGCCATTTCGCCACGCTGTGGAACAAGATGGCCACGCGCCTGGGCCTGCAGACCGAGTTCCTGGCGCTGCCCGGCACCGAGCACGGCGTGCCGGCCGGCTGGCGGCGCGGCGTGCAGGCCGAGCAGATCGAGGCGCGCCTGAAGGCCGACAGCGGGCACGCCATCAAGGCGGTCTGCGTGGTGCACAACGAAACCTCGACCGGCGTGACCAGCGACATCGCCGCCGTGCGCCGCGCGATCGACGCAGCCCGCCACCCGGCCCTGCTGCTGGTCGACACCATCTCCGGCCTGGCCTCGGCCGACTACCGGCACGACGAATGGGGCGTGGACGTCACGGTGAGCGGCTCCCAGAAGGGCCTGATGCTGCCGCCGGGCATCAGCTTCAACGCGCTCTCGCCCAAGGCGCTGGAGGCCAGCAAGAGCGCCAGGCTGCCGAAGGCCTTCTGGGCCTGGGACGAGATCGTCGAGATGAACCAGAGCGGCTACTGGCCCTACACGCCCAACACCAACCTGCTGTACGGCCTCAGCGAGGCCTGCGACATGCTGCTCGAGCAGGGCCTGGAGGCGGTGTTCGCGCGCCACCAGCGCTGGGCGGCCGGCGTGCGCGCCGCGGTCAAGGCCTGGGGCCTGGAGATCCAGTGCGCCGACCCCGCGGTCTACTCGCCGGTGCTGACCGGCGTGATCATGCCCGAGGGCGTGGACGCCGATGCCGTGCGCAAGCTGATCTACGAGCGCTTCGACTGCTCGCTCGGTGCGGGCCTGGGCAAGCTCAAGGGCCGCATGTTCCGCATCGGCCACCTGGGCGACTGCAATGACCTCACGCTGGTCGGCGCGCTGGGCGGCTGCGAGATGGGCCTGCGCCTGGCCGGCGTGAGGCTGGCCGGCTCGGGCGTGCAGGCCGCGATGGAGTACTTCGCCGGCCATCCGCAGCCGGTGGCGCTGCGCAAGGCGGCCTGAATGTACGGTCTGTAGAGCGCTTCTCAGGCGTAGCGCTTCTCCAGCGCATCCCACGCCGGCTTGCCTACCAGCCGCTGGCGCTCGGCGAACGGCGCGACCAGCGCCGGATCCTCGTCCACGCGTTTCTGCTCGCGCAGCACCGTCAGCGCGCGCTGCATGCCCGCCACGGCGCCCTGCAGCGCGGCGTTGGCGTACAGCACGATGCCGTAGCCAAGCTCGGCCAGCTGCTCCGCGCCGAAGATCGGTGTCTTGCCGCCGATCACCATGTTCATGAGCTGGGGCTTGGCGAGCCGCCGCGGCAGTGCGCGGATCTCCTCGGCCGTGGTCACGGCCTCGACGAACAGGAGGTCGGCGCCGGCCTCGGCGAACTTCTGGGCGCGCTCGACCGCGGCCTCGAAGCCCTGCGTGGCCGCCGCATCGGTGCGGGCCATGATCATCAGGTCGGGGTCCTGGCGTGCGTCGACCGCCGCCTTGATCTTGCTCACCGCCTCCTCGGTAGCGATCACCTCCTTGCCCGAGAAATGGCCGCAGCGCTTGGGCGCGACCTGGTCCTCGAACTGGATGCAGTCGGCCCCGGCGCGCTCCAGCACGCGCACCGTGTGGCGCACATTGAGTGCGTTGCCGAAGCCGGTGTCGGCGTCGACGATCAGCGGCAGCTCCACCGCGTCGCGGATGCGCGCCGTGTGGTCCGCGATCTCGGCCAGGCCCATGAAGCCCTGGTCGGGCAGGCCGAACCACATGTTGGTCACGCCGGCGCCGGTGACGTAGATCGCCTCGAAGCCGAGGTCGGCGATGAGCTTGGCCGACAGCGCGTTGAAGGCGCCGGGCACGAGCACGCCACGGCGTGCCTCGGTCAGGGATTTGAGTTGCTTGCGGGTGGACATGTGAGAACGCTCCAATCAGAAACTGTCGCCGGGCACGCGCACCCAGCCTTCCATCAGCACGCGCGCGCTGCGGCTCATGAGGGCCTTGGTGACCTTCCATTCGCCGCCGACCTTGGCGGCCTGCGCGCCGACGCGGAGCAGGCCCGAGGGGTGGCCGAAGCGCACGGCGTTGCGCTCGCCGCCGCCGGCCGCGAGATTGACCAGGGTGCCGGGAATGGCCGCCGCCGTGGCGATGGCCACGGCCGCCGTGCCCATCATCGCGTGGTGCAGCTTGCCCATGGACAGGGCCCGCACCAGCAGGTCCACGTCGGCGGCCTTGACCGCCTTGCCGCCCGATGCGACATGGTCGGCCGGCGGGGCGACGAAGGCGATCTTGGGCGTGTGCTGGCGCTTGGCGGCCTCGGACAGGTCCTGGATCAGGCCCATCTTCACGGCGCCCCAGGCACGGATGGTCTCGAAGCGCGCCAGGGCCCGGGCATCGCCATTGATGGCCTCCTGCAGCTCGGTGCCGGTGTAGCCGAGCTCCTTCGCGTCGACGAAGATGGTCGGGATGCCGGCGTTGATCAGCGTGGCCCTGAGCGTGCCCACCCCGGGCACCTCGAGCTCGTCGACCAGCTTGCCCGTCGGGAACATCGCGCCGCCCCCGTCCTCCCCCTCGTCAGCTGGATCGAGGAACTCCAGTTGCACCTCGGCGGCGGGAAAGCTCACGCCGTCGAGCTCGAAGTCGCCGGTCTCCTGCACCTGACCGTTGGCGACGGGCACATGCGCGACGATGGTCTTGCCTATGTTGGCCTGCCAGATGCGCACGGTGCAGAGGCCGTCCGCGGGAATGCGCTCGGCCGGCACCAAGCCGTTGGCGATCGCGAACGGGCCGACGGCGGCCGAGAGGTTGCCGCAGTTGCCCGACCAGTCGACAAAAGCCTGGTCGATCGCGACCTGGCCGAACAGGTAGTCCACGTCGTGGCCGGGCCGGCCTGACTTCGACAGGATCACGGTCTTGGAGGTCGACGAACTGGCGCCGCCCATGCCGTCGATCTGCTTGCCGTAGGGGTCCGGGCTGCCGATCACGCGCAGCAGCAGCTTGTCGCGGGCCTCGCCCGGTATCTGGGCAGCTGCAGGCAAGTCCTGCAGACGGAAGAAGATGCCCTTGCTGGTGCCGCCGCGCATATAGGTGGCGGCAATCTTGATCTGGGGTGCGAAGGCCATGGTCATCTCGGCTTGTTTTCTGCCAGGAAGTCCTGCGCGAAGCGCTGCAGCACGCCGCCGGCCTCGTAGATCGAGACCTCCTCGGCGGTGTCCAGGCGACAGGTCACGGGCACCTGGACGGACTCGCCATTCCGGCGCTGGATGAGCAGGGTCAGGTCGGCGCGCGGGATGCGATCGCCGATCACGTCGAAGGTCTCGGTGCCGTCCAGGGCCAGGCTCAGGCGGTTGGTGCCGGACTTGAATTCCAGCGGCAGCACGCCCATGCCGATCAGGTTGGTGCGGTGGATGCGCTCGAAGCCCTCCGCGACCACGGCCTCGACGCCGGCCAGGCGCACGCCCTTGGCGGCCCAGTCGCGCGAGGAGCCCTGGCCGTAGTCGGCGCCGGCCACCACGATCAGCGGCTGCCCGCGGTTCAGGTAGGTCTCCATGGCCTCCCACATGCGCATCACCCGGCCTTCGGGCTCGACGCGGGCCAGCGAGCCGGGCTTCACCCTGCCGTCGGCGTCGCGCACCATCTCGTTCTGGAGCGTGGGGTTCGCAAAGGTCGCGCGCATCGCGCTCAGGTGGTCGCCGCGGTGGGTGGCGTAGGAGTTGAAGTCCTCCTCGGCCAGGCCCATGCTGGCGAGGTACTCGCCCGCGGCCGAGTCCGGCAGGATGGCGTTCGAGGGCGAGAGGTGGTCGGTCGTGATGTTGTCCGGCAGGATGGCCAGCGGGCGCATGCCCTTGAGCGTGCGCGGCTTGGCGGCCAGCGCCCCGACGCCCGACCGGTCCCAGTAGGGCGGGCGGCGGATGTAGGTGGACCGCGGGCGCCAGTCGTACTGCGGGCTGACCTGTTCGCCGCTGTCGGCCTGGATGGCGAACATGGGCTCGTAGACCGCGCGGAACATCGCGGGCTTCACGCTCGAGCGGACGATGGCGTCGATCTCCTCGTCGTCGGGCCAGATGTCCTTGAGGCGGATTTCCTGGCCGTCGACGACGCCCAGCAGGTCGCGCTCGATGTCGAAGCGCATGGTGCCGGCGATCGCATAGGCCACGACCAGCGGCGGCGAGGCCAGGAAAGCCTGCCTGGCATAGGGGTGGATGCGGCCGTCGAAGTTGCGGTTGCCCGAGAGCACGGCGGTTGCGTAGAGGTCGCGGGCCATGATCTCCTGCTGGATCCTGGGATCGAGCGCGCCCGACATGCCGTTGCAGGTCGTGCAGGCGAAGGCCACGATGCCGAAGCCGAGCTGTTCGAGCTCGGGCAGCAGGCCCGCTTCCCGCAGGTACAGCTCCACGGCCCTGGAGCCCGGGGCCAGGGACGACTTCACCCAGGGCTTGCGCGCAAGACCCCGCCGGTTGGCGTTGCGGGCCAGAAGGCCGGCCGCGATCACGTTGCGCGGGTTGGAGGTGTTGGTGCAGGAGGTGATGGCGGCAATGATCACGGCGCCGTCGGGCATGCTGCCCTCCGAAGCCTCGGGCATGGTCCATGAGCCGGCAATGCCCTTGGCACCCAGCTCGGTGGTGGCGACCCGGGCGTGCGGGTTGGACGGACCGGCCATGTTGCGCCCCACGGTCGAGAGATCGAACGCCAGCTGGCGCTCGTAGACGGCTTGCTTCAAGCTGTCGGACCACAGGCCCGCGGTCCTGGCGTAGGTCTCGACCAGCCTGAGCTGCTCGGCGCTGCGCCCGGTCAGGCTCAGGTAGTCCAGCGTCTGCTGGTCGATGCTGAACATGGCGGCGGTGGCGCCGTATTCGGGGGCCATGTTCGAAATGGTGGCGCGGTCACCCAGCGTCAGGCTGCTCGCGCCTTCGCCGTGGAACTCCAGGTAGGCGCCCACCACCTTGGACTGGCGCAGGAATTCGGTCAGCGCCAGCACGATGTCGGTGGCGGTGATGCCGCTTGGGCGCTTGCCGCTGAGCCTGACGCCCACGATCTCGGGCAGGCGCATCCACGAGGCGCGGCCCAGCATCACGTTCTCGGCCTCCAGGCCGCCCACGCCGATGGCGATCACGCCCAGCGCATCGACATGCGGGGTGTGGCTGTCGGTTCCCACGCAGGTGTCGGGGTAGGCCACGCCCTGGTCGGCGTGAATCACGGGCGACATCTTCTCCAGGTTGATCTGGTGCATGATGCCGTTGCCCGGCGCAATGACCTGCACGTTCCTGAAGGCCTTGCGGGTCCACTCGATGAAGTGGAAGCGGTCTTCGTTGCGGCGGTCCTCGATGTCGCGGTTCTTGCGCAGCGCGTCGGGGTCGAAGCCGCCGCACTCCACGGCCAGCGAGTGGTCCACGATCAGCTGCACGGGCACGACCGGGTTGACCTGGGCGGGATCGCCGCCTTCGGCCGCGATCGCGTCGCGCAGGCCGGCCAGGTCCACCAGGGCGGTCTGGCCCAGGATGTCGTGGCAGACCACGCGGGCCGGGTACCAGGGAAAGTCGCGGTCGCGCCGGCGCCCGATGATTTGCAGCAGGCATTCGTCCAGGATCGCGGGATCGCAGCGGCGCACCAGGTTCTCTGCATGCACGCGCGCGGTGTAGGGCAGCTGCGCCCAGGCGCCGGGGCGCAGCGCCTCGACCGCCTCGCGGGCGTCGAAGTAGTCCAGCGCCGTGCCGGGCAGGTTCTTTCGGTATCGTTGGTTCATGGGGAGAATGGAAATGGGTCTGGCCAGCCGCTGCGGTCAGGCACGATCCTCGATGGACACGAACTTCTGATCCTCGGGGCCGACGTAGTTCGCGCTGGGCCGGATGATCTTGTTGTCGATGCGCTGCTCGATCACGTGCGCGGCCCAGCCGCTGGTGCGTGCGATCACGAACAGCGGCGTGAACATCGCAGTGGGCACGCCCATCAGGTGGTAGCTCACGGCGCTGAACCAGTCGAGATTGGGGAACATCTTCTTGACGTCCCACATCATCGTTTCCAGCCGCTCGGCGATGTCGAACATCTTGGTGTTGCCCGCCTCCTCCGACAGACGCCTGGCCACGCGCTTGATCACCACGTTGCGCGGATCGCTCACCGTGTAGACCGGATGGCCGAAGCCGATCACGACCTCCTTGGCCTCGACGCGCCGGCGGATGTCGGCCTCGGCCTGGTCCGGGTTGTCGTAGCGCTTCTGGATCTCGAAGGCCACCTCGTTGGCGCCGCCGTGCTTGGGGCCGCGCAGCGCGCCGATGGCGCCGGCGATGGCCGAATACATGTCGCTGCCGGTGCCGGCGATCACGCGCGCGGTGAAGGTGGAGGCATTGAACTCATGCTCCGCGTAGAGGACCAGCGAGGTGTGCATCGCGCGCACCCAGGTGTCGGACGGCTTCTCGCCGTGCAGCAGGTGCAGGAAGTGGCCGCCGATGGAGTCGTCGTCGGTCTCGACCGCTATGCGCTTGCCCTGCGTGCTCCAGTGGTACCAGTACAGCAGCATGGAGCCGAGCGAGGCCATCAGCCGGTCGGCGATGTCGCGCGCGCCGGGCGCGCTGTGGTCGTCCTTCTCGGGCAGCACGCAGCCCAGCGCCGAGACGCCAGTGCGCATCACGTCCATCGGGTGCGCGCCGGCCGGCAGCCTCTCCAGCGCCTCCTTCACGCTCGCCGGCAGCCCACGCAGGGACTTGAGCTTGGCCTTGTAGGCCTTGAGCTCGGCGCGCGTCGGGAGCTTGCCATGCACCAGCAGATGGGCGATCTCCTCGAACTCGCAGACCTCGGCGATGTCGAGGATGTCGTAGCCCCGGTAGTGCAGGTCGTTGCCGCTGCGGCCGACGGTGCACAGCGCGGTGTTGCCGGCGGCAACGCCCGAGAGGGCGACGGATTTCTTGGGCTTGAAGGCGGCGGCGGCGCCGGCCTCGGTCGTGGTGGTCATGCGGTCTCCTTGTCCAGATGGGAACGGTTGATGGCAACGGGGCGTCCGGCGGCGTCTACGGCCACCATCTCGAAAACCCCCTTGAGCACCTCCTCGGGCGGCAGGCCCGGCGTCTCGGCCAGGCCCGCCACGCACACGGTCATCGAGCTGCGCCCGACGCGGCTGACCCAGGCGCGCAGCCTGAGCGCCTGGCCGACGGGGACCGGCGCGCGGAAATCGACACCGGTGACGCCAGCCATCACCACCTCGCGCTGCGCCAGGCTGCGGCCGGCGAGAAAGGCGGCCTTGGCCATCAGTTGCAGACCATGGCCCGCGAACAGCGTGCCATGGTGGTTGGCCTGCGCGGGCAGCACGAGCTCTTGCAGTTCGGCGGTACCAAAGGGGCTTGTCATGATTCGCAATTTACGCAAAATAGGCGCTTCGCAAAAGGACTGAAAGGGCGAATTCTTGCGAAACGAAAACACCAAGTTTGCAAATCTTGCGAATCATCAGATCGCGGGAGCGGCGCCGTGAAGAAGACCTTCGCGGGCGTACGCCTGCGCCGGCTGCGCGCGGAGCGCGGCATGTCGCAGATCGCGATGGCGCAGCAGCTGGGCGTGTCGCCCAGCTATCTCAACCAACTGGAGCAGAACCAGCGGCCGCTGACGGTGGCCGTGTTGCTCAAGATCCACCGCACATTGGGCGTGGACATCCAGCAGTTCTCCGAGGACGAGGAAGCGCGCCTGGTCGCCAGCCTGCGCGAAGCGCTGGCAGACGCTCCCGAGTCCGTCACCCTGCCCGAGCTGAAAGAGGTGGCCTCCCAGATGCCGGCCCTGGGGCGCGCGCTCGTTGCATTGCACCGTCGCAACGTCGAAGCGATGGAGCGGCTCGAAGCAATGGCGCTCAGGTTGGGCGACGACCGCTCCGACATGGCGGCGCCGCGCGCGACGCCGTTCGAGGTCGTCAGGGACTTTTTCTTCACCCACCAGAACCACTTCGATTCGATCGACCGCGCGGCGGAAGCGCTGGCGGCCGAGTCGCGCGCCGGTGGCGGCCCCCTGGTGGAGTGGCTGATCCAGCGGCTGACGAAGCGCCATGGCGTGCGTGTCGTCCTCACCGATGACGCCGAGCAAAGCAAGCGTCGCTACGATCCGGTGAGCCGCGCCTTGCACCTGTCGTCGGCCCTGGAGACGGGGCAGCAGGCTTTTCAGATCGGCACCCAACTGGCGCTGCTGGAGGCTGGCGAGTTGATCGACGCGCTGGTCGACGCGCCGCCATTCAGGGACGATCCTGCATCCCGCAGGCTGGCCCGGATCGGCTTGGCGAACTACTTTGCGGGCGCGTTGCTTCTGCCTTACGGCGCATTCCTGCAAGCAGCCGAGTCGCTACGCTACGACATTGACCTGCTGGGGCAGCGCTTCGGCGTCGGCTTCGAGACCGTGTGCCACCGCCTGAGCACCCTGCAGCGACCTGGTGCGCCGGGCGTGCCGTTCTTCTTCGTGCGCGTGGACCGCGCCGGCAACATCTCCAAGCGACAGTCCGCGACGCATTTTCATTTCAGCAGGACAGGGGGCACTTGTCCGCTCTGGAACGTGTACGAGGCCTTCGGCCAGCCTGAACGCGTTCTGCCGCAGCTTGCGTGCATGCCCGATGGCCGCACGTACCTCTGGATCGCGCGCACCGTGTCCCGGGGCCAGCGCGGCTGGGGCTCGCCACGCCAGACATTCTCGATTGGACTGGGCTGCGACATCCGTCACGCGCCACGGCTGGTGTACGCGAAAGGGCTCGATCTGAAAGACCCCGATGCGGCAACGCCGATTGGCATGGGCTGCAAGGTGTGCGAGCGCGAGCACTGCCCGCAACGGGCGTTCCCCTTCATCGGCAAGCCGCTGGAGGTCGACGAAAACCAGAGCCGGTTTGTACCTTATGGCTTTGCGCATGGCTAGACCGGCCCTCGATGGGCAGCGAGGGGCTCTCAGCGGCACCCCTTTCAAGGTCTTGCTTTCTGCACGCGTCGCACCTCGCGCCACGCCAGGCGGTGCCCGGCGGGGGCTCATACTGTGGCGGTCGGCTGACGCCGACTTCGCTGCGATGCTCGCACCGGGGTCGCGCCGCACCGTGCTCCAAGCTGTATTGCTGGGAGCAGTGGCTCAAGGAGGAGGTGCACATCCCGGGCACTCAGGGTCTGTCCTTGCAGCACCTGTATCGGGCGATGGACTTCCTGGAAGCCAACAAGGAGCCTATCGAGCGAGAGATCTTCCACCGCGTGGCCGATCTGTTGAACCTGGACGTGGAGGTGCTGTTCTACGACACCACGTCGCTGCACTTCGAAATCGACCAGCCGGACCGGGGCGGGGGGCAAGACGACATCGTGCATGGCAGCTTGGCCGCCGGGCACAAGCCGTACAGAGCGCCGCGCAAACACGGCCTGTCCAAGAACGGCCGCGGCGACGCGCCACAGCTCGTCGTGGGCCTGGCGGTCACGCGCGAGGGCTTCCCGGTGCGGCATCGGGTATTCCCTGGCAACACCGTGGACGTGAGCACGGTCGCACGGGTCAAGCGCGACCTGCGCGACTGGCAGCTCACGCGCTGCCTGTTCGTCGGCGATGCCGGCATGGTCTCGGCGGCAAACTTCAAGGCTTTGGCCGCCGGCGGCGGCAAGTACTTCATGTGCATGCCGCTGCGTCGTGGGGACGCGCTGACCGAACAGATACTCGCGCGCGCGGGTCGCTACCGCACCGTCAACCAGCGGCTGCAGATCAAGGAAGTCGTGATCGGTGAGGGCGAGCGCCGCCTGCGCTATGTGCTGTGCTTCAACCCCGAGGAGGCCGCGCGCCAACAGGCGCAGTGCTGTCGCTGCTGCTGGAGCGCACTGTTGAACACGCCTGCGGCGACACTTGGCGCAACGTCTCGGACCGCCTGCGGCGCATCCAGCTCGCGCAATTGTCTGGCCCACACGGAACCGTCTGGCAGATCACGGACCCGACGCCGGAAGCGGCTAAGTGCTTGAAATCCTTGCAGATCAAGCCGCCGCCACCCATCCTTCAGCTCGCCTGACGCGGGTAAACCCCATAGGTACACGGCCGTCGCGCCCACGGCAGAAAAGTCATTGCGCGACGCGAAGTTACGTGGGCGTGTCACTTGGAACTGTCAAAGTCGGGTCAGAGCGAGAGACCGGCGTAAGGCTCACGCGGGCTCCAATTTTCGGTCCACAGACATCGCAAAGTCCGCGCTCACGTGATCAGGTCCGCGTCACCGCCCCAATGGCCTCAAAGCGACTACGGCGTCGCCACAACGATGCGTTCAGCGAACTTCCGCACCGCCCATGACGCAGCTCTGCCCACCATCGACCGGCAGGCACACCCCGGTGATGAAGGCCGCTTCGTCGGATGCCAGGAACACCGCGGCGTGAGCTATGTCCCAGGCCGTTCCCATCTTTCCCGTCGGCACGGCGCGATTGCGTGCGGCCCTCATCTCCTCGTCCGAGGCATACTGCGACGAGATCTCTCTGTAGATGAGTGGCGTGTCGACGGCTCCCGGCAGGATGGCGTTGGCGCGAATACCGTGGCGGGCGTATTGCATGGCCAGTGCCACGGTCGCCTGGTTCACCGCCGCCTTGGCCGTGTAGTAGGCGAAATAGGGGTAGCCGGTCCAGCGGATCGCGGCCAGTGACGAGATGTTGATGATGGCGCCGCGACCCTGCTTGAGCATGTGCGGCAGCACCGCCTTGGACGTGCGGTAGACGCTGCCCAGGTTGATGTCCAGCGACCGGTTCCAGGCTTCCTCGCTTAACTCCACGGGGCCGCCCATGACGGTGGTTCCAACGTTGTTGTGCAGGATGTCGATACGACCGAAGGCCTGGATCGCCCGCTCCACCGCCGCCGCCACCGCCGCGGTGTCGGTCACGTCGGCCTGGACAGCAATTGCCTTGAAGTGTTCCGCTTCGATGCACTCGACGGTCTCACGCGCTGCCTGCTCAACTTGATCGATCGCGACCACGAGCGCGCCTTCGCGCGCGTAAGCCACGGCTGCGGCCTTGCCGTTGCTCCAGCCGGGCCCAGATGAGCCGGCACCGAACACGAGTGCGACCTTGTCCTTTAAGCGATTCATCGTTGCTCCTGTACGTTTGTTTTATGCGGCCGTCCCGTTCCGGGTACCGGCCGAGATGCGTGAGTGCGCATCAACATGCCTTGGCCTGAAGGGTCGCGATGGCGGCACCCCCGTCGTGGGGGCGCCGCCTGGCGATCATTTGTTGAGATATCTCTCGTCAGTTGCAGGCCCACTGCCGCGTGGCCCATCCTGACACACGAAGTTGCCCGCCTTGTTCGGATCGCCGCCCAGATACTTGGGTAGTTTCGGATACACGCAGATGGGTCTTTGCGTTGCGATCTGCCCACTGGCCGTAAAGCGGGTACCGATGATTTCTTCCGGAGCCTCCTGCTTCTCCACCCAATCCGTCATCTTGATCAGGATGTCTCCTTGCGGGTCCGTAGGCACATAGGCGGAATAAGGTTGTCCGAACTCGGTGCCTCCATCGCCGCCGTCCAGGCCACTGCAGTGGCCCATGCCGGGCACGAGGTAGTAGCGGAAGAAACTCTGCGTTGCCGTGAGGTCTCCACCCTGTGCTGTGACCACACGTTCATAGTATTTGATCGCCTCAGGGAAAACCACGGCTGGGTCTTGGGCTCCGGTGTACATGATCATCTTTCCACCGTTGGCCTTGAAGGCGCTCAGATCGGGATTGTTTGCATTGAGAATGGGTGCGAGCGCATCGTCGATCCTCTCGACGTCTTGATCGAAGTCGAAGGTGTTGTGGTCATAGGGTTTGCCGAAGATCCAGTAGAACGGGTAGAACTGCTGCGCCGGCCACCACGAAGCAGATTGGTCGGCCAGGCCATACAGCAAAGCCTCGGATCCAAACGGCACGCCGCTGAGAATCCTCTCGCCTGTCCTCGGGTTGGTGGGGCCCGCATACCACTTCTCCACCGCAGCCAGTTGGGGCGCCGTGAGGCAGTCATCGCCGTCAGCACCCGGGGCGCAAACGGGCAAGGTTTTGGGATCGAAGTTGCACTGTCGCGGGTCGGTCAGGAACGTATCGGTGGGACTGCCACCATCCTTGCCGACGCACGCCGCCACCGATTTGCTCTGCACCATTTTTGCCTTGCCAGGGGTCAGCGTGGCGCCTGGCGCTGTCAAGGCCTTGTGGTTCCAAATGAACGACATGTTCAGGTGTGTGCGGTTGTTGCCCGGCGCGCCAACGATGATGCCGTTGTAGTCGGTGGGGTATCGCTGCGCGTGGGTCAGAGCTTCTTGTCCGCCGGTCGAGCAACCTTGGAAGTACGAGTATCGCGGCGAGGTCTGGTAATACGCGTTGACGATCGACTTTCCCGCCAGGGTCATTTCGCGAGTTGCGCGGTATCCGAAATCTTTCCACTTCTCGGGGTGCCCCTCCCTTGTGGTGATGTCGCGCGCGGTCCCCAGGTCGCTGTTTGCCACCGCGAATCCCCGAATCAGGCCTTCCCGCAATCCGGTGTAGTAGGTGATAGCTCCGGCTGGCCCACCATTGCCGGTCCCAAGAAAGCGACCATTCCAATTGGCTTTCGGCAGCCACACTTCTACGTCGACGCTCGAGTCGGGGCTCGTCTGCTTGGTCACGGTAACGCGGCAGAACGCGGGTAGAGAAGTCAGGGGGGACGGTTCGTAGGGTGCCAGGTTGGGTGGTGTGTAGGAACCGGCGGGAATTTCCTCGGCAGTATTCACCACGCCGCCGCCGTCGAGTGTTTTCCCGATGAGCGATTCGCACGGAATTTGTGCCGAACTGACGGTTGAATCGGAACCGCCGTCACTGCCGCCGCAGGCAGCGAGGGTAGCCGCAACGGCTACGCCAAATATGCTTCGCCCGAAGGGCAGACTGCTTCGATCAATGTATTTCATTGTCATGTCTCCTACTTGATAAAGAGGCCAGCATCGGCCCGTGTCGCCGTCGGGGGCACGCTTGCGCGGGCCCCCAAACCCTGATTCCAAATCCCTGCCGGTTCGCTCAGCCGATGCGCTTGAGCCCGGCGCGGTAGCGGCGGCCACGTTCGACATAGTCGGTGGCGTTGCGCCGCAATCCCGCTATCTCGCCCTCAGTGAGTTCGCGCATCACCTTCGCAGGCGCGCCGACGATCAACGAGTTGTCCGGGAAGACCTTGCGTTCGGTGACCACTGCGCCGGCGCCAACCAGGCAGTTCTTTCCGATCGACGCGCCGTTGAGGATGACCGCCTGGACGCCGATCAGCGTCCCGCCGCCGATGGAGCAGCCATGCAGCATCGCCTGGTGACCTACGCTGACGTCCTCGCCGATGCTGAGCGTGTAGCCCGGGTCGGTGTGCAGGATGGCGCCGTCCTGGATGTTGCTGCGCTCGCCCACTTCGATCGTCTCGCCGTTGTCACCACGCAGCACGGCCTGCGGCCAGACGCTCGCGTCCTTGGCCAGGATCACCTTGCCGATGATCGTCGCACCTTCGGCCACGTAAGCACTGTCGTGAAGGGTGGGCGTGTCCTCGCCCAACGCAAAAATCGTCATGATTCGCTCCCGGCGCCGGGCGCCACTTCCTGAACTTCGATCACCAGCTCGAACGTGATGAGCACCGGGTTCTGCCCGCGCGCGAGCCGGCCTTCGGCGATCTCGCCGGTATGCGCCACGAGGCCAACGTCCAAGTCCGCCCGCAGCGCGCCGTCGGCACCGGGCTCGATCACGCCACGGCGAATGAAGACCTCGGTGACGAAGGGCTCGACCGTGCGCCCGTCGTCGAAGACCGTGCCGATCAGGCTTCCCACGCCGCCGCGGATCCGGCCCCGGCGGACGTTGCGCTCGGCGCAGAGCGCCTCCAGCGCCAGGCAAATGTCCTGGTTCGGACGCACCCGCACCACCAGGGCTTCAAGGCCGCCTGGCCGGGCCGCCGCTGTGGGCGTCACCTGGAGCAGGCCGAAGTTCGTCTCCGCGTCCGGCTGCACCTCGAAAGCCGCGCCATCGAGCATCCACGCATCGATCCGCGCCGGCCGCTCGACCAGGGATTCCGCCGCCAGCACGTGGCCGCTGCGGCGCTGTCCATCCGCCTCGGTCCAGGTCGCATGGCAATGCAACGAGGGTTGTCCATCGCGCAGGCCGTAGGTGATGCTGCCGGATTCGATGCGCGCCACGCCACTCGCCTCGTAGCGCTGGCTGAAATAGGCGACGTGCTTCGGGGAGTCCGACAGCGCGGGCATGACGAAGGCCAGGGGTGCCAGCGTCAGGTCCTGAAGGGAGAACACCGCGCTGGTCGTCCCCTGCTGCCGGACCGCATCGGCCAGGCCCTGCAGCAGCGTCACGCCACTGGGCAGCTCGACATCGACCGCGTGCACGCGTGCGGGAACGCATTGCACGCGCGTCGGATGAACCGGGCCGGGATGTTCAATGCTGCGCACAGAGTTCCCCGGAAGTCGTCAGCAGGCCCCGGCGCCTCAATTCGTCCTTCACCAGGTTCTTCGGGACCTTGCCGTAGCCGGACTTCGGCAACGCCTCCCAGAAGAACACCCGCTTGGGCAACTTGTAGCGCGCGACCCGGCTCGCCATCCATTCGAGCATGGCGGCCTCGTCCAGCTGCGCGCCCTCGCGCAGCACGCACACCGCCACGCCCACCTCGCCCCACTTGGGGTCGGGCACGCCGACGACAGCCACCTCGCCGACGGCTTCGTGCGTGAGCAGCTTTTCCTCGATCTCGCGGGGGTAGATGTTGGAGCCGCCGGAAATGTACATGTCCGAAGAGCGTCCGGTCAGGTAGATGTAGCCCTCCCGGTCGCGGTAGCCCAGGTCCCCCGTGCGGAACCAGCCATTGCGAAACGACTTGGCATTCGCCTCGGGGTTCTCGAAGTACCCGGCGAACACGGCAGGCCCGATGACGCAGATCTCTCCGGTCTGGCCGGGCTCCAGTTCGTTGCCGGCCTCGTCCTGGACCGACACCTGCATGCCCGTGCGTTCGAAGCCGCAGGTGCCGGGCCGCCGCTCTTGCTCGGCGGCATCGTGTTCACGGCCGGGCAATACCGTGATGTTTCCTGTTGCCTCGGCCAGGCCGTAGTACTGGACCAGCACCGGTCCCAGTTTCTGCAAGGCGAGCTTCTGGTCCTGGCGGTACATCGGCGCTCCCGCATAGACGACGAAGCGCAGGCTCGAGTGGTCGTAGCGGTCCACACTCGGGTCCTCGACCATCATCTTCAGGATCGTCGGCACGGTGAACAGGTTCGTCAGGCTGTGCTTCTCGATGAGCGAGAAGGCTGTCTGCGCGTCGAACTTGTCCGAGGGCATCAACACGGTCTTGCCACCGCGGGCGATCATGTTCAGCTGGTGAACGCCGGCCCCATGAGACAGGGGCGCCAGCACCAGCGAGCCGTCGAACTCGGTCGCACCCGGCATCAGGTCGCACAGGTGGTTGGTGATGACGAAACCCATTTGCCCGTGCGTCAGTACCGCGGCCTTTGGCCGGCCGGTCGTGCCGGACGTGAAGAACAGCCAGCAGGCGCTGTCCCATTGCACCTGGGCATTCGGCACCGCGCGCCCGGCCTGGGCGTCGATCAGCGCCGCGACGCTTGGCCCGTCGCCTTGCGCCCGCGCATCACCGGTGAGCCACACGCGCCGGATGCCCGGGATGGCGCGGCTCACCCGGTCGGCATATTCAGGGAAGTCGGTCTGGCACAGGAAGACGCGCGGCTGGGTGACTTCCGCCATGTAGGCCACTTCGTCCGACAGCAGCCGGAAGTTGGTCGGCACCCAGACGGCCCCGATGCGGAAGGTCGCCAGCATCGACTCCAGCATCTCGTTGCTGTTCTTGCTGTGCGCCAGCACCGCCTCGCCGGGCTGGATTCCCAGTTCGAGCAGCGCAGCGGCCAGGGCCGACACCCGCGCGTCGAGCTCGCGCCACGTCCAGGACATGTCACGCCAGACCAGTGCGGTACGCTCCGGGAAGCGCCGCGCATTCTGCGTGACCAGGTACGCAAGGTTCATCGCGGCCCGCGAGACCGGCGGCTGATGAATGATCTTCATTTTGCACGCTCCAGGATCGAGACGTAGTTGGTGACGGCGGCGCCTCCCATGTTGAAGACGCCGGCAAGTTCCACGGACGGCAACTGCATCTCGCCGGCCTCGCCGGCCAGCTGCATGGCCGCCATCACGTGCTGCGACACGCCGGTGGCGCCGAGCGGGTGGCCGCGGGCCTTCAGTCCGCCGGAAACATTGACCGGGAGCTTGCCGTTGCGCTGCGTGAGCCCTTCGCGGATCGCCCGCCAGCCTTCGCCGCGCGGGACCAGCCCCATGGCCTCGTACTCGATCATCTCGGCCACCGTGAAGCAGTCGTGCGTCTCGACCAGGCTCAGGTCATCGAGAGAGATGCCGGCCTGGGCCCGGGCCTTGTCCCAGGCTCGGTGCGCACCTTCGAAGGCAATCGGATCGCGCTGCGACAACGGCAGGAAATCGTTCACGTGCGTCCGCGCGCGAAAGCGGATGGCGCGCCGCCCCAGGGCCGCGGCCGTTTCTTCGTCCGCCACCACCAGCGCAGCGGCGCCGTCGGACACCATCGAGCAATCCGTTCGACGCAGCGGCCCCGCCACCAGCGGGTTGCGGTCCGACACCGTGTTGCAGAACTCCACGTCGAACGCCTTGCGCACATGCGCATAGGGGTTATGCACCGCGTTGGCGTGATTCTTCGCAGCGATCATCGCCAGTTCTTCCCGGTGGTCGCCGTGGCGCTCGAAATACGCTTCGGCGATCCGGCCGAAGATGCCGGCGAATCCTTGCGGATTGGCCTCTTCCTTGCGATAGCTGCCGCTCAGCAGGACGTCTCCCATTAGCCGCGAAGGCAAAGCCGTCATCTTTTCGGCGCCGACAACGAGCGCGATGCGGCCTCGACCGCTTTCGATGAAGTCCAAAGCCGTGTGCAGGGCTGCGGTGCCGGTGGCGCAAGCGTTCTCGACGTGCACGGCCGGCGTGAAGCGCAGGCCAGGCTCACCCAGGGACACCAGGCCCCCTTCGAAGCCTTGCGGCGTCAGGCCGTTGTTGAAGACGCCCACAGAAACGAAGTCGACGTCCTTCGGCGCGACGCCGGCGTGATCGAGTGCTGGGCGGGCCACACTGGTGATCAGACTTTCGACATCCGGCAGGTCCAGTTTGCCGAAGGGTGAGTGCGACCAGCCGATGATGCAAGCACGTTGGGTCATGGGGATTTCTCCTTAAATGGATGAGGATGTCGGGGCGCGGCCCCGACGCATTGAACGAACTGATGCGATGTCTGGCTACAAAGCCACTGTCGAAATCCATGGGACTGCGGCGATCACGATCACACCGCCAAGAAGGGCTATTAGGTACGGCCAGATCGCGACCATTACTTCGTCGGGCTTTTCGCCGCCGATCTTGCAGGCGATGTAGAACCCGACGCCCACGGGGGGGAGCATCAACCCGACATTCATGGCGCAGACGATCACCATCGAATACTGGATGTCATGTATGCCGAGCTGCTTCGCGATCGGGAACATGATCGGCGCGAGCAAAAGCACGGCAGGCAAGCCTTCGAGAAGGCAGCCCAGCACGACAAAGACCACGATGGTGACGGCCATGAAAGTGATCGACCCACCTGGCAATGTCGTGAGCAGCGACGACAGTTGCTGCACGACACCGCTTTGGGTGATCGACCAGGCCATTGCGGAGGCGGCGCCGAGAACGAGAAGCACGGCCCCGGAGAGCGCGGCGGTCTCGACGAGCATGGAGTACACCCTGCGCATACCAAGGCCGCCGTACATCAGGTGCCCGATCAGCATGGCGTAGGCCACAGCAACGGTCGACACTTCGGTGGCGGTGGCGACGCCTTCGCCCACCAGGCCGCGAATGAGGAACGGGAGCACCAGCGCCGGCCCGGCCAGAAGGAGCAACTTGCCGACGACTCGCACCGGCGCCCGACGGGTGCCACTCATGTCTTCATGGCGCGCCTTCCAACGGGCGAGGATCAACAGGGCAAGCAGCAGCACCATCGCAACGACGAAGCCACTCTGGAAAAGCCCAGCGATCGAGACGCCCGCGACCGCACCGAGAACGATCAGCACGATGCTCGGCGGGACCGTATCGGCCATCGCCGCGCCTGTCGCCAGCAGCGCCACCATGTCGGGGCCTTTGTGCCCACGCTGCTTCATCTCAGGGAACAGCGCTGGCGCCACCGTGGCCATGTCGGAAACTTTCGAGCCCGAAATGCCGGAGACGATGAAGAGCGCCCCCAGCAGGACATACGACATACCCGCCTTGACATGGCCCAGCAGAGAAGCCAGGAAATCGACGATGGCCTTGCCCATACCCGTCGCATCGAGCACGCAGCCAAGCAGAACGAAGATCGGCACCGACACCAGCACGAGGCTCGAAATGCCTTCGTCCATCCGGCCGACAACGACCAACAAGGGAACGTGGGTCGCGAACGCCAGGTAGCTCACGGCGCCAGCCGCGAAGCAGAAAGCGATCGGCACACCTGCTGCCAGGCACACCGCGACGAAGCCGACGAGAAAGACCACGATATTGATGCCGCCCAGCCGACTCAACTGGGGCGACAGCACCCAGCACAGCGCTGCCACTGCAGCGACCATCACCGCGCCGGTAACCAGAGGAGCCATGCGTACCGTGCGGCCCGCATACAGCACCACGAGCGCCAGCATCGCCAAGACACCAAAAGCAATGGCGGACACGCGGAATGCGTTGGGGATGTTCAGCGCCGGCGTCAGGATGGCCCACTCCTCCTCCACGTAGGTCACGGCGGGACCGATCAGTGCGATCAGGACTGCGGCCATTGCCGTCAGCGCAAAGGCATGGACGTACTCACGCAGCCACTCGGGCAGCATGTCGACGACCACGTTGAGCCGCAGGTGTTCGTTGCGGTAGACGGCAATGGTTGCGCCGATCATTACCGCCCAGATGAACTGCAGGGAAACAACCTCGTCCAGCCAGATGATCGAATTGCCGACAACGTAGCGGGACACGACGCCCAAGAGCAGCAGCACGGCAATCGACGCAACAAGCGCGGCGGCGATTGCTTCGAGCGGATGCATCCACCAGGGCGTATGCGCTGCTTGATCTCCCGAGGCATCTGGTGTCAAAGGCACGATAGGTTCATGCCCGGCGTTTTCCGCCAACGAGGTTGTGTGGTCCATGGCCGATCCTTCGCGTCAACCCAGCTTGCCGGTGTATTTTTCGAGTGTCGCCCAGGCCTCTTCACCGAATTTCGCCTTCCATTCCTGGTAATAACCGGCAGTCCGCAATTTGTTCCGGAACGAGTCGGGTTTCGTCGCGTTGAACACCATCCCCTTGGAGGTCAGTTCCTGCTGCAGGCCGCCATTGAGCGCGGCCATGTCGGCGCGCTGCAAGACGGCTGCCGCGTTGAGGTGCTTTGCCACAATTTCCCGCAGATTCGCCGGCAGACGCTCCCAGGCGCGGCGATTGGCGAGGAACCAGAATCCATCCCACATGTGATTCGTCAGTGAGCAGTATTTCTGCACTTCATTGAGCTTGAACAGCGAGACGACCGAGAGCGGGTTCTCCTGTGCGTCGACCACCTTCGTCTGGAGCGCCGTGTACATCTCGGACGCATTGATCGAAGCAGGGGAGGCTTCGAAAGCCTTGAACATGGATGTCCACATCGGAGACACAGGAACGCGGATCTTCAGGCCACGCAGGTCATCGGCCCCGTTGATGGGCTTGTTGGACGTCGTGGTCTGGCGGAAGCCGTTGTCCCAGATCTTGTCCATGGCCACGAGGTTGGACTTGGCGATCTGACCACGTACGTAGGCGCCCAGGTCGCCGTCCATGGCGCGCCAGACGGCGGCGTAGTCGGGGAAGGCGAAACCCATGCCATTGATGGCGGCCGCCGGGACCAGCGTCGAGAGAATCAGTCCCGAAAGAGAGAAGAACTCCACTCCACCGGAGCGCACCTGGCTCAGCGTGTCGGTGTCCGATCCCAACTGGTTGCTCGGGAAGATCTGGATGTCGAGGCGCCCGTTGGTTTCGTTGCGGATGGCGTCAGCGGCTGCCTTCGCACGCACGTTCAATGGGTGCGTCAAAGGAACGTTGTTGGCGAACTTGTAGCTGAATTCGGCCGTCTGTCCAAACACCACTTTCATTGGTGCGATGGAGGTTGCGGCGGCGATGGCGGTGCCTTGAATGAGCTTGCGACGGGTGAAGGTCATCATGTGTCTCCAGTTTGAGTCGATGTGGGAACTAACGCGCTGCGGGCACGGCTGCAGCAGGCGCCGCAGTCGAGGTCTTGGTGAACAGGTCGGACACCAGCACGCCTGCGGCAGTGAAACCGCCATCGATCGCAAGCGTCTGTCCGGTGATGTAGCTGGCCTGGTCCGACGCCAGGAACAGGATGCCGTTGGCGATCTCCTGGGCCGTGCCGTAGCGGTGCATGGGAACCATGTCGCCATAGGTGGAGCGGGTGGCAGCACTGTGGTTGGCCTGCACCAGCGGCGTGTCCACCGGGCCCGGGGCGATCGCGTTGACCGTGACGCCCCAATCGGCCACCTCCACGGCGAACTGAGCCGTCATCGCGATCAAGGCCGCCTTCGAAGTGCCGTAAGCCATGCGGCCGGTGCCGGCGCGCAGCCCGCTGATGGATGCGACGTTGACGATGCGGCCCCAGCCCGCCTGCCGCATGTGCGGCAGCGCGTGCTGCATCAGCAGCATTGGGGCCGTGACGTTGACGGCCATCGTGGTCTGCCAATGGTCCAGCGAGCAGTCCACCGCGGGAACCATGGCCGCTATGCCGGCGTTGTTGATGAGGATGTCGGGCGCGCCGAACTCAGCGGTCAATGACGGCAGAGCCTGGCGCAGCGCCGGGCCATCGGCGAGGTCCACAACACAGACCTTCGCCCGGCCGCCGGCTGCGGTGATCCCGCGCACCACCGCGGCCGCCGATTCGGCGTCCTTGTCGAGCACGTACACGCGCGCGCTGTGAACCAGCGCCAGGCTTTCGGCCACACAGCGGCCGATCCCGCTGCCGGCGCCGGTGACGAGTGCGACACGAGAGAGGGTTTGATGGGTCATTTGCGGCAGTTCGGCAAAGGGGTTGAGGGCGGGGCGCTGGGTTTGTCCGGTCGGTCCACTATGTGGATAACAGGCTTTGATTTTGTTGCACGCAAGGCCCACTTTCAAGTGATAACTGCGCTACAGTCGCAGGATTCGGTCCACATATTGGATCATTCATGCAGGGTTAACCCGATGCCAGAGAAGTCCGAAAACGATCGCGAAACGCCAGGCGCGCAAACCCTGAGGCGCGGCTTGAGCATCCTCAAACTGCTCGCGCGCTACCAGGTCAACGGCGGCCTTGGCGTGAGCGAGATCGCGCGCAAGCTGGAGCTGAGCAAGGCCACCACCGTCAGGCTCACGCGTACGCTGATGGACGAGCAATTCGTGGCGCAGGACACCGCAACGCGGCGCTACGAACTGGGCCCGGAATCGTTCGCGGTGGGCTTGGCGGCCGAGCCCAATTACGCGCTTCAGCGCATCGCGGCGCCGGCCCTGCGCGCGGTGGCCCTTGAGACCGGTGACTTCGTGTTTTTTTCGGTGCGGCATGGCCTGGAGGTCGTCTGCCTGTCTCGCGACAGCGGCGACCTCCCTTACCCGCAGGCATCTTTGCGTGTTGGTGATCGACACCCTCTGGGGCTGGGTGCGGGCGGGCTGGCAATCCTCGCCGCCATGCCAAAGGACGAAGCGGAGGCGGTGCTCGAGATCAATGCCCCTGCGATCGCCCAGAGGTATCCGCACATGACGTTGGACACGGTCCGGAAAATGCTGGAAGAGACGCGCGCGCAGGGATATGCCGTCATACCGGGCATCCTTGCTCCAGGCTTCTGGGGCATAGGCGTGGCCGTGCTGCGGCCAGACGGAAAACCCGTTGCAGCCGTCGTCCTGAACGCCCTGACCAGCAGATTGAGCGACGCGCGTCAGGCGGTCATTGCTGCCCGACTGCAGAGACTCAGTCGGGAGTTGATGTCGACGCCAAGCGAGGAATGAACCCACTGCCGCCGGCCAGCCTCAGAACGGGTCGGCCGCATACGCGAGCACGGCGGCCGCACCACTCACGACCGTTTCCGCTAGGCCGGGCGCTTGTGCCAGCACGTGGTCGGCATAGAACCGAGCCGTCAGCAGCTTCGCCCACAGGAACGCCGCGTCGCCTGCGCTTTGTGCCAGCCGCTCGCGCGCAATGAGTGCGGCCCGTGCCATCTGCCATCCGCCCGCAACGATCCCGAACAGCTCGAGGAGTGGCACGGCACCAGCCAACCTTGGCTTCGCCGGAATAGCGCTCCACGACGAATGTGACGCAGCGGCGCTGGGCGATGATGCCTGCGGAAGCGCCGCTTCGGCCCCTGGATGGGTATGGCGTTCCAGGTACTCGCGCGAATGACGGGCCTGCGTGGAACGGCGTTCGACGTCTTCGGACGCACGGAGGAACGCCGCACCGAACGTGCCCTGATTACGGAATACCGGGCGCGCATCCGGCACGAGCTGGTAACCCTGAGTGCCGATACCCTGGACCGCGCCTTGGCTGTGGCGCGGATTCCGGAAAAGATCCGAGGATTCGGCCATGTGAAGCACGCGAACATCGAGGCGGCGCGACGCGAGTGGTCGAAACTGCAGGGCGAAACGGCGGGAGCGCACGGTCACGACACCGGAGATGCCATGCCGCAGCGACACGCCGCGTAGCGTCGGCTGCCACTTGCTCCGCCTGGGCCGCGAAAGCGGCCTTTTTTTACACGTTCGGTGGGCGCCTCAGCGGCCTTCGGTGTCGACGAAGCGATAGGAGGCCAGGGTCTCGCGGTGCAGCTCGGTGACCAGGGCCTTACCGGCCGGCGGGAAGGCGCGCTGGGCGCAGTTGTCGCGCGGGCAGACGCGGCAGCCCGGGCCTATGGGCACGACCCGGCGTTCGGATGAGAGGTCTATGCCGTCGGCGTAGACCAGCTCGCGCGCATGGCGCAGCTCGCAGCCCAGGCCGATCGCGAACAGCTTGCGCTGCGCGAAGAAGGCGCCGCCGCCGCGCTCGACGGTGCGTGCCATGCCGAAGAAGCGCGTGCCGTCGGGCATTTCGGCGACCTGGGTGATGATGCGGCCCGGGCTCGAGAAGGCCATGTGCACATGCCAGAGCGGGCAGCCGCCGCCCTGGCTCGCGAAATGGAAGGCCGTCGCGCTCTGGCGCTTGGAGATGTTGCCGGCCTGGTCCACGCGCACCAGGTAGAAGGGCACGCCGCGCGCGCCGCTGCGCTGCAGCGTGCTGAGCCGGTGGCAGACCGACTCGAAGCCGACCTGGAAGCGCTGCTGCAAGGCTTCGATGTCGTAGCGCAGCTGCCGCGCCGCCTCCAGAAACGGGCCGTAGGGCATCAGCAGGGCGCCGGCGAAGTAATGCGCCAGGCCCTGGCGCGCGAGCTGGCGCGACTGCTGGTCGGCCAGGGCGCCGCCCTCGATCTCGCCGTCCACCAGTTCGCCGTAGGCCAGCAGGACGAGCTGGGTCGCGATCTGGAACGCCTGCTGGGCGTCTGACAGGTCGGGCGAGACGCGCAGCAGGCGCCGGCGCGCCTCGTAGTGGCGCAGTTCGAAGCCCTCGGGCCCTTCGGCCGAGGCGCTGTCGCTGACCACCTCGACCCCGTGCTGCTCCTTCATGAGCCGGCACAGGACCGGCGCGCGCTGGCCCGGCTGCAGCTGCCACTGCTGGGCCAGCGCCTCGGCGGCGCTGTCGAGCCGCTCGAAATGGTTGTTGCGGCGGTTGAAGAAATCGCGCACCGCCTCGTGCGGCAGCGGCGCCAGATGCGGGTGGTGCTGGTCGCCGTAGAAGCGCTCGATCAGCTGGCGGTATTCCTCATGCAGGTGCAGATGCTTGCGGTAGAGCGCGACCACCACGTCGGCCGCGGCCGGCACCTGCTGCACCAGGCGGTCGATCTCGGTCAGCGACACGTCGGTCTCGCTGACCGTGCGGTCGCGAAACAGGCTGCGCAGCTCCGACAGCAGGCGCTTGTTCTGCTCCTCCGAGAACTCCGCCAGATCGAAGTCGAAGGCCTCGTTCAGCTTGAGCAGGACCGCGGCCGTGACCGGGCGCTGGTTGTTCTCGAGCTGGCAGACATAGCTGAGCGACAGGCCCAGCCGCTCGGCCATCGCCGACTGATGAAGCCTGTGTTTCTCGCGCAGACGCCGCAGTTGGGCGCCGACGAACAGTTTGCCTGCCATGCTTTCTCCGGGTCTCGATGTTTCACAAGATTCACAAAATTGCGAATCGTGTTGTGAAGTTGTTTTCAGATATTCCTTTTCAAATCAATAGCTTATTGATGTTTGCGAAGTCTGTAAATAACATCGCTGCAAATTGATCGGGATTCTGCAGAGGAGCCCGGTTGCCGATCTCCATCATTCACACGAGGCATTCCATGAAACCTGTTCCCAATGTTCGTCTGCTCATAGCCGGCGAGTTTGTCGAATCACGCACGACCGAGTGGCGCGACGTGGTCAACCCGGCCACCCAGCAGCGGCTGGCCCGCGTGCCCATGGCCACGCGCGACGAGGTCGGCGCCGCCGTCGCCGCGGCGCAGAAGGCCTTCAAGACCTGGCGCCACACGCCGATCGGCGTGCGCGCGCGCATCTTCCTCAAGTACCAGCAGCTGATCCGCGAGCACATCAAGGAAGTGGCGGCCATCCTGACGGCCGAGCAGGGCAAGACCCTGGCCGACGCCGAAGGCGACATCTTCCGCGGCCTGGAGGTCGTCGAGCACGCGGCCAGCATCGGCAACCTGCAAATGGGCGAGCTGGCCAACAACGTGGCCAGCGGCGTCGACACCTACACGCTGCAGCAGCCGCTGGGCGTGTGCGCGGGCATCACGCCGTTCAACTTCCCGGCCATGATCCCGCTGTGGATGTTCCCGATGGCGATCGCCTGCGGCAACAGCTTCGTGCTCAAGCCCTCCGAGCAGGACCCGATGAGCACCATGCGCCTGGTCGAGCTGGCCATCGAGGCCGGCATCCCGCCTGGCGTGCTCAACGTGGTCCATGGCGGCGAGGAGGTCGTCAACGCGATCTGCGACCACCGGGACATCAAGGCCCTGTCTTTCGTGGGATCGACCCGGGTCGGCACCCATGTCTACAACCGCGCGAGCCTGGCCGGCAAGCGCGTGCAGTGCATGATGGGCGCCAAGAACCACGCCATCGTCCTGCCCGATGCGCACAAGGAGCAGACCCTCAATGCCCTGATCGGCGCGGCCTTCGGCGCCGCCGGCCAGCGCTGCATGGCGGTCTCGGTCGCCGTGCTGGTGGGCGAGGCGCAGCAGTGGATTCCCGAACTGGTCGAGCGCGCGCAGAAGCTGGTCGTGGGCGATGGGGCCGTGGCCGGCACCGACGTGGGGCCCGTGATCTCCTGCGCCGCCAAGGAACGCGTGGAAAGCCTGATCGCTAGAGGGCTGGCCGAAGGCGCGGTGCTGGAACTCGACGGCCGCCTGCCCCCGCTCGACGGCGGCTTGCGCGAAGGCAATTTCGTGGGCCCGACGATCTTCTCGGGCGTCAAGCCCGGCATGGCCATCTACGATCAGGAGATCTTCGGTCCGGTGCTGTGCATTGCGGGCGCCAGCAGCCTCGATGAAGCGATTGCGCTGATCAATGCGAACCCGAACGGCAACGGCACGACGATCTTCACCCAGTCGGGGGCGGCAGCGCGCCGCTTCCAGGAGGAGATCGACGTGGGCCAGGTCGGCATCAACGTGCCGATTCCGGTGCCCGTGCCGCTGTTCTCGTTCACCGGCTCGCGCGCCTCCAAGCTCGGAGACCTCGGCCCCTATGGCAAGCAGGTCGTGCTGTTCTACACCCAGACCAAGACCGTCACCGAGCGCTGGTTCGACGACAGCACCGTGTCGACGGGCGTCAACACCACCATCAGCCTGCGCTGACAGCGAAGCCTGCCATGGACTTCGAACTGTCCGACGAGCAGCGCGCGTTCCAGCACAGCGCGCGCGAGTTCGCCGCCGGCGAGTTCGCGCCGCACGCCGCGCGCTGGGATGCCGAGGGCATCTTCCCGCGCGAAGTCATCGCCGCAGCCGGCCAGCTGGGATTCTGCGGCCTGTATGCGGACGAGCGCTACGGCGGCCTGGGCCTGCCGCGGCTGGACGCCACCCTGGTGTTCGAGGAGCTGGCCGCGGCCTGCCCCTCGACCACGGCCTACCTGAGCATACACAACATGGCGACCTGGATGGTCGCGCGCTGGGCCCGGCCCGAGGTCGCGGCGCAATGGGCGCCGAAGCTGACCTCGGGCGAGCGGCTGGCCTCCTACTGCCTGACCGAGCCCGGCGCCGGCTCGGACGCCGCCTCGCTGCGCACCACGGCCAGCCTCGACGGCGACCACTATCTGCTGAGCGGCGCCAAGGCCTTCATCTCGGGTGCCGGCGCGACCGACGCCCTGGTCGTGATGGCGCGCACCGGCGGCGGCGGCTCGGCCGGCATTTCCGCGTTGCTGGTGCCGGCCGACAGCGCGGGCATTGCCTACGGCCGCAAGGAAGAGAAGATGGGCTGGAACAGCCAGCCCACCCGCGCGATCACCTTCGACCAGGTGCGCGTGCCGGCCAGCCATCTGCTCGGCGAGGAGGGCCAGGGCTTTCGCATCGCGATGAAGGGGCTGGACGGCGGGCGCATCAACATCGCGACCTGCTCGGTCGGCGCAGCCCAGGGCGCGCTCGATGCGGCGCGGCGCTACATGCATGAGCGCAGCCAGTTCGGCGCCAAGCTCAGCGCCTTCCAGGCCCTGCAATTCAAGATCGCCGACATGGCGACCGAGCTGGTCGCGGCGCGGCAGATGGTGAGGCTGGCCGCCGCCAAGCTCGACGCCGGCTCGCCCCAGGCCACGGTCTACTGCGCCATGGCCAAGCAGCTGGCCACCGACATCGGCTTTCGCGTCTGCAACGAAGCCTTGCAGATCCACGGCGGCTACGGCTACACGCGCGAATACCCGCTGGAGCGCTACCTGCGCGATGCGCGCGTGCACCAGATCCTGGAAGGCACGAACGAGATCATGCGCGTCATCGTCGCGCGCCGCATGCTTGAAACCGACACCACAGAGGACATCCGATGACAAGCGTTTACGAAGGCATCAGGCTCGAATTTCAGGGCCACGCAGCGATCGCCACGCTGGACAACCCGCCGGCCCATACCTGGACTGCGCAAAGCCTGGCCGCGCTCACGCGGCTGGTGCGCGACCTCAACACCAATGACGAGGTCTACAGCCTGGTCATCACCGGCCAGGGCGAGAAGTTCTTCTCGGCCGGCGCCGAGCTCAAGCTGTTCGCCGAGGGCGACAAGGCCGTGGCGCGGGAGATGGCGCGCCGGTTCGGCGAGGCCTTCGAGGCGCTGGCGGGCTTTCGCGGCGTCTCGATTGCCGCGATCAACGGCTATGCGATGGGCGGCGGGCTCGAATGCGCGCTGGCCTGCGACCTGCGCATCGCCGATGAGCATGCCGTCATGGCCCTGCCCGAGGCCGCCGTAGGCCTGCTGCCCTGTGCGGGCGGCACGCAGTGGCTGTCCTGGCTGGTGGGCGAGGGCTGGGCCAAGCGCATGATCCTGTGCGGTGAGCGGGTCGACGCTGCCACGGCGCTGCGCATCGGCCTGGTCGAGGAGCTCACGCCGCGCGGCGGCGCGCTGGCGCGCGCGCTAGCCCTGGCCCAGGGCGTGGCCCGCCAAAGCCCCGGCAGCGTCGCCGCCTGCAAGCGCCTGATCCATGGCGCGCGCAGCCAGTCGCCGATGGCCCAGCTGGTGGCCGAGCGCGAGGCCTTCGTCGACCTGTTCGACACGCAGGACCAGCGCGAAGGCGTCACGGCCTTCCTGGCCAAGCGCGCGCCGGTCTGGCGCAATGCCTGAGGGGGAAGCGATGTCCGACCTGATCCTGCTCGACGAACTTCCCACCGCCTGCGGCCGGCGCTTCGGCCTGGCCACGCTCAATGCAGAGGCCTCGCTCAACGCCCTGTCGCTGCCCATGGTCCAGGCGCTGACGCCGGCGCTGCGCCAATGGGCGGCGGACCCCGGCGTGGCCGGCGTGATCCTGCAGGCCGCGGGCGACAAGGCTTTCTGCGCCGGCGGCGACCTGCGCGAGCTCTACCAGTCCATGCGCCGCTGCGGCGCCGGGCCCAACTCCTATGCCCAGGGCTTCTTCGCGCAGGAATACCAGCTCGACCACCTGATCCACGGCTATCCCAAGCCCTTGCTGTGCTGGGGCCACGGCATCGTGATGGGCGGCGGCATCGGCCTGATGGCCGGCGCCTCGCACCGCGTCGTGACTGCCTCCAGCCGCCTGGCCATGCCCGAAATCGGCATAGGCCTGTACCCCGATGTCGGCGGCAGCTGGTTCCTGCGCCGCATGCCGGGGCGCCTGGGCCTGTTCCTCGCGCTGACCGGGGCCCCGCTCAACGCCGCCGATGCGCTGTTTTGCGGCCTGGCGGACTTCCACCTTGGCCACGAGCGCAAGGCCGAGCTGCTGGCGGCCATTGCCGCCGCGCAATGGAGCGACAAGGCGCAGCCCAACCGCATCGAGCTGTCCAAGCTGCTGCAGCGCCACGCCGGTGGCGACAAGCCGCTGGCATCGAAGCTGCGCATGCACTTCGACACCATCAACGAGCTGATGGCGGGCGAGGACCTGCTCGAGATCGCCGCGCGCCTGCGCGAACTGCGCAGCGACGATGCCTGGCTGTCGGCCGCGGCCGCGAACTTTGCCAAGGGCTCGCCGAGCTCGGCGGCGCTGGCCTTCGCGCTCTGGCAGCGCGTGGCCCGGCTGTCGCTGGCCGAGGTGTTCCGCCTCGAGTACCAGGTCTCGCTGGGCTGCTGCGCCCATCCCGACTTTGCCGAGGGCATCAGGGCGCTGCTGGTCGACAAGGACCGCAACCCGCAGTGGAGGCCTGCCGCACTGGAGCAGGTGACGCCCGAGTGGGTCGAAGACCATTTCCAGGCGCGCCACGCGGGACCGCACCCGCTGGCCGCGCTCGACTGACAAGCAAAGGAGAGAGACATGAAGATCGCATTTCTGGGCCTGGGCCACATGGGCGGGCCCATGGCGCTGAACCTGCACCGCGCCGGCCACCAGGTGTTGGCCTTCGACCTGTCGGATGCGGCCCGCGCCCGGCTGGCCGCCGAGGGCGTGGCGATGGCGGCTTCGGCCAGCGCCGCGGTCCAGGGCGCCGAGGCCGTGATCAGCATGCTGCCGGCCAGCCAGCATGTCGAGGCGCTGTACCTGGGCGAGGTCGGTGTGCTGGCGCAGTTGCCGGCCGGCACCCTGGTCATCGACTGCAGCACCATCGCCGCCACCAGCGCGCGCAAGGTCGCGCAGGCCGCCCAGGCCCGCCAGCTGCCGTGTCTCGATGCCCCGGTGTCCGGCGGCACGGCCGGGGCGGCGGCCGGCACCCTGACCTTCATGGTCGGCGGCGAGGCGGCCGATCTGGAACGGGCCAGGCCGCTGCTCCAGGCCATGGGGTCAAACATTTTTCATGCCGGCGCACATGGCGCAGGGCAGGCCGCCAAGATCTGCAACAACATGCTGCTGGGCATTCTGATGGTCGGCACCTCCGAAGCCTTGGCCCTGGGCACGGCCAACGGGCTCGACCCCAAGGTGCTGTCGGAGATCATGCGCCGCAGCTCGGGCGGCAACTGGGCGCTGGAGAAATACAACCCTATGCCCGGCGTGATGGACGGCGTCCCGGCGTCCAGGGACTATGCGGGCGGCTTCGGCACCGACCTGATGCTCAAGGACCTGGGCCTGGCGCAGGAAAACGCCAGCGCCGTGCGCGCCGCCACGCCGCTCGGCGGCCTGGCCCGCAGCCTGTACGCCGCGCACAGCCTGGGCGGCAGCGGCGCGCTGGATTTTTCCAGCGTGATCCGGCTGTTTCAGCCGGGTTCCTGAGTCTTGAGGGTTCCGGCCCTCGTGGGATGGTTGCTGGGCGCTATAAATTCAGTAGCGAACGCGTCGCGGCAGCCCCTGCGGGCTTGTTCTGCGGCGCCGCTGACCGTTCGTCCGATCGACTATTCTGAGAGCCTGTAGCTGGCGCAAGATGGCGTTTGCCGATCCGGCCGGTCAACCCTGGGACTGGAGGGGACATCATGCTAGTCAGAACCGAGGACAGAGTTACGCGCTTGTTCGATGACGTCGTGGCGCTCGCGCGCGAGCGTCTGCTCGATGCGGCGTTTGCGGCGTTCGAGCCGTTCCTGCGCCACTACTACGGACAGGCCGATGCGGAAGACGTGCTGAGCCGCAGCATCGCCGACCTGTATGGCGCAGCGATGGCGCACTGGCAGTTTGCGCGCAAGTTCTCACCGGGCAGCGTGCTCGTGCGCGTGTACAACCCGGGCCTGGAGCAGCACGGCTGGTATTCGGACCACACGGTGATCGAGATCGTGAACGACGACATGCCGTTCCTGGTCGATTCGGTGACGATGGAAGTCAACCGGCTCGGCCTCACGCTGCATGCGGCGATGCACCCGGTGTTCCGCGTCCGACGCGAGGTCGGCGGCCAGATCGCGAATGTACGGGCGGCCAGCGAGCAGCGCGATGAGGAGCCCGATGGTTCGCGGCTGGAGTCCTATATCCACCTCGAGGTGGACCGTCGTACCGAGGCAAAGAGCCTGGATGAGCTGACGGCCGGTCTGATCAAGGTGCTGGGCGACGTGCGGGCGGCGGTCGAGGACTGGCCTCAGATGCAGGAGACGACCCAGCGCACGATCGCCGACCTGGCCGCGCGCGAGCAGGCAGCCGGCGCGGCGCAGGCGGAAGTCGCGGAGGCTCGGGCCTTCCTCGAGTGGATGGCCGACGAGCATTTCACCTTCCTCGGCTGCCGCGACTATCAGTCGTTCGAGAAGGACGGCGCCTACTATCTGCAGGGCGTCGTGGGCTCGGGCAAGGGCATCCTGCGCGAGGCCTTGCGCGATCCTGCCACGCCCGACCTGACCCGGCTGCCGGCCGGCGTGCAGCACATCGTGGACTCCCCGTCGCCGATCTTCCTGACCAAGGCCAATTCGCGCGCGACCGTGCACCGGCCTGGCTACCTCGACTATGTCGGCGTCAAGCTGTTCGACGCCGAGGGCCAGCTGTTTGGCGAACGCCGCTTCATTGGCCTGTACACGTCGATCGTCTACAGGGTCGCGACCGGCGAGATCCCGCTGGTGCGGCGCAAGGTCGCCAATGTCATGAGCCGCGCCGGCTTCCTGTCCAAGGGCCATCTCGCCAAATCGCTGGCCACGATACTGGAGCAGTACCCGCGCGACGAGCTGTTCCAGATCGACGACAGCGAGCTCTACGAGATTGCGCTGGGCATTCTGCGCTTGCAGGAGAGGCAGCGCACCCGGCTGTTCGTGCGCCGCGACCGCTTCGACCGCTTCGTGTCATGCGTGGTGTTCGTGCCGCGCGAGAAGTTCAACACCGACCTGCGCCTGCGTATCCAGAAGCTGCTGCTCGATGCCTTTCGCGGCGTGAGCGCCGAGTTCACGCCGCAGCTGTCGGAATCCATGCTCGCGCGCATCTACATCATGGTGCGCACCCAGCCGGGCAATGTTCCCGAGGTCGATGTGCGTGAGCTGGAAGCGCGAATCGTCGAGACCACGCGCCGCTGGCAGGATGAGCTGGCCCAGGCGCTGCTCGAAGGCTGCGGCGAGGAGCGCGGCAACCGGCTGCTGCGCCGCTGGGGCGACTCGTTCCCGGCCGGCTTTCGCGAGGACTATGCGGCGCGCACCGCGATGCGCGACATCGAGCTGATGGAAAGCGTGCAGGGCGGCCTGTCCGATGACGGGCAGGCGGCGCTGGCGATGAATCTTTACCGGCCGATCGAGGCGGCACCGGGGTCGCTGCGCTTCAAGGTCTACCGTGCCGGGCGGCCGGTCGCGCTGTCGCAGAGCCTGCCCATGCTCGAGCACCTGGGCGTGCGGGTCAACGAGGAGCGCCCCTATTGCATCGAGCCGCAGGACGCGCAAGCCGTGTGGGTGCACGACTTCGGAATGGAGCTCACCGACGATGTCGAGGTCGAGATCGACCGCATCAAGGCCTTGTTCGAGGACGCGTTTGCGCGCGCCTGGTCGGGCGAGGTCGAGAACGACGACTTCAACCGGCTGGTGCTGCGGGCGCAACTGAACTGGCGCGAAGTCGCGATCCTGCGCGCCTATGCGCGCTACCTGCGCCAGGCCGGATCGACGTTCAGCGACGCCTATGTCGAGCGCGCGCTGACCGGCAACCCGGCGATCGCGCGCAAGCTGGTCGAGCTGTTTCTCGCGCGCTTCGATCCCGCGCAAGGCGAGGGGCGCGGCGCGCGCGTGCCGGCGCTGCGAAACGACATCGAGAACGCGCTGGACCAGGTACCCAACCTCGACGAGGACCGCATCCTGCGCCAGTTCCTCGGCGTGATCGAGGCGACCACGCGCACCAACTACTTCCAGCGTGCGGCCGACGGCGCTCCCAAACCCTATTTGTCGTTCAAGCTAGACCCGGCGCGCGTGCCCGGCCTGCCCGAGCCCAAGCCGATGTTCGAGATCTGGGTCTATGCGCCGCGCGTCGAGGGCGTGCATCTGCGCGGCGGTCGCGTCGCGCGCGGTGGGCTGCGCTGGTCCGATCGGCGCGAGGACTTCCGCACCGAGGTGCTGGGGCTGGTCAAGGCGCAGATGGTGAAGAACACGGTGATCGTGCCGGTCGGCTCCAAGGGCGGCTTCGTCGTGAAGAATCCGCCGCCCATGACCGATCGCGACGCGTACCTGAAGGAAGGCGTCGCCTGCTACCAGACCTTTCTGCGCGGGCTGCTCGACCTCACCGACAACCGGGTCGGCGCCCAGGTGGTGCCACCCGCGGACCTGGTGCGCCACGACCCGGACGATCCCTACCTGGTGGTCGCCGCTGACAAGGGCACGGCAAGCTTCTCCGACTACGCGAACGCGATCTCGGCCGACTACGGCTTCTGGCTGGGCGACGCGTTCGCCTCGGGCGGCTCGGTCGGCTACGACCACAAGAAAATGGCGATCACCGCGCGCGGCGCCTGGGAGTCGGTCAAGCGGCATTTCCGCGAAATGGGCGTCGACACCCAGACCACCGACTTCTCGGTGGTCGGCATCGGCGACATGTCGGGCGACGTGTTCGGCAACGGCATGCTGCTGTCGCGCCACATCCGGCTGCTCGCGGCGTTTGACCACCGCCACATCTTTCTCGACCCGAATCCCGATACGCAGACGAGCTTTCGCGAGCGCGAGCGCCTGTTCGCGCTGCCGCGCTCGAGCTGGGCCGATTACGACAGCGCGCTGATCTCGGCCGGCGGCGGCGTGTTCCCGCGCAGCGCCAAGGCGATTGCGCTCAGCTCGCAAGTACGCGCGGCGCTCGAGCTGGAAGGCGACGAGATCACGCCGAGCGACCTGATACGCGCGATCCTCAAGGCGCCGGTCGACCTGTTCTACAACGGAGGCATAGGCACCTATGTGAAGGCCGGCCGCGAGACCCAGCCCCAAGTCGGCGACCGCGCGAACGACGCGATCCGCGTCAACGGCGCCGAGCTGCGCTGCAAGGTGGTCGCCGAGGGCGGCAACCTCGGCTGCACCCAGCTCGGCCGCATCGAGTACGCGCAGCACGGCGGGCGCATCCATACCGACGCGATCGACAACTCGGGCGGCGTCGACTGCTCGGACCATGAGGTCAACATCAAGATCCTGCTGGGCCTGGTGGTCGCCGACGGCGAGATGACCGGGAAACAGCGCAACAAGCTGCTCGCCGATATGACCGACGAGGTCGGCCAACTGGTGCTGAGTGACAACTATTACCAGACCCAGGCGCTGTCGGTCGCCAACCGGCGCGCGGCCGCGCTGCTGGAGGCCGAGGCCAGGTTGATCCGCCATCTCGAGCGCGCCGGGCGGCTCAAGCGCAAGATCGAGTTCCTGCCTAGCGACGAGGAAATCGACGAGCGCAAGGCCGCGCAACAGGGGCTCACCTCGCCCGAGCGCGCGGTGTTGCTCGCCTATAGCAAGATGTGGCTGTACGACGGGCTGCTCGCGTCCGACCTGCCGGAAGACCCGTTTGTCGCCCATGTGCTGGCCGACTACTTCCCGCAGCCGCTGCGCGAGCGCTACGGCGACGCGATGCAGCGTCATCCGCTCAAGCGCGAGATCGTCGCGACCTATCTGGCCAACACGCTGACCAACCGCGTCGGTGCGACCTGGGTGCACCAGCTCGCGGAGAAAACCGATGCGGCCCCGGCCGAGATCGTGCGCGCCTTCATCATCGCGCGGGCGGTGTTCGGGCTGGAGGACATCTGGCGCGACATCGACGCGCTCGACAACCAGGTGCCGGATGCGCTGCAGGCGCAGATGCTGATCGACACCGGCCGCTTGATCGAGCGAGCGAGCCTGTGGTTCCTGCGCCATCGAACCGATCGCACAGCGATCGACCAGATGGTCGCGCGCTTTCGCGCGGCGGCCGATCAGGTCGGGCCGCAACTCGCATCCCTGCTCGCGCCCACCGACGCGGCGGCCCTGGGCGCCCGGCGCGATGAGCTGGTGCAGGCCGGGGTGCCGACCGAACTCGCACGGCGCGTCGCGAGCGCGGACAGCATCGCCGCCGTGCTTGACATCGCGGAAGTCGCAGCGGCCTGCGAGCGCAACCTCGAATTGGTCGCCAGCCTGTATTTCGCGCTCGACCTGCATCTGAACCACGGCTGGATACGCGAACGCGTGGGCGCGCTGCCGGCCGACACCCACTGGCAGATGCTGGCGCGCGCCGCGCTGCTCGACGACCTGGCCGCGCTCAAGCGGGCGCTGACGACCAGCGTGATCCGGCTCTCGCCGGCGCTGGAGACGTCCGAGGCGCTGATCGCCGCCTGGCAGGCGCACAACCAGGTAGCGCTGGAGCGCTACCGGCGCCTCCTGGCCGACCAGCAGGCGGCGAGCGCGGTGGACCTGGCGATGCTGTCGGTGGCGATGCGGGAGATGCGGATGGTCGAGGGGACCTGAGGCGCGGCGTAAGCGGGCTTCGGGAGCGGCTTCCTGTCAAAGAAGCTCGATCTCACTCAAGCTGAGAAAGCTGCTTTCGCGCGTGATCGCGACGAAGTCCGCCAGCCAGGGGCGGCTGGACGTGAGGCTGGTACAGGCGACATAGAGGTGGCCGGTCAGGCCCTTGCGCCCTACGGGCCGCGCCGTGACATAGCCGCGATCCAGGTAGTTTTGCACCGCCCAAACGGGCAGGGTGGCCACGCCCCGGCCGCTGGCCACGAGCTGCAGCATCGCCACCGTCAACTCGGTGGTGCGGCGCGCCGGCTTGATGCCGGCGGGCTCGAGCACCTGGCGCACCAGGTCCAGCATCTCATCGGGCACCGGGTAGGTGATCAAGGTTTGCTGGGCGAAGTCCTTCGCCGCCAGGTAGGGCTTGGCCACCAAGGGGTGATTGTTGGCCAGCAAGGCGACGATCTCGAAGCTGAACAGCGGGTGGAAGTCCACCGTCTCGCCTGCCTCCTGCTCGGACACGATGGCGATGTCGGCGCGGTCCTGCAGCACCAGGGCAATCGGGTCCGGGTGAAAGCCCGAGACGATGTCGAGCTCCACCTCGGGCCAGCGGGTGCGGAAGGCGTCCATCGCCGGCATCAGCCAGTCGAAGCAGGTGTGGCACTCCACCGCGATGCGCAGCTGGCCGGCGCGGCCCAGAGCCAGGCGTGCCACGTCGCGCTCGGCCTCCTCGAGCTGCGGCAACACCGCGTCGGCCAGGGCCAGCAGGCGCAGGCCGGTGGTACTGAATTGCGGCGGCACGGACTTGCGCTCGAACAGCGCCGCGCCGTAGCGGTCCTCCAGCAGCTTGACCTGGTGCGACAGCGCCGACTGCGTGAGGTTGAGCAACTGCGCCGCGCGCACCAGGCTGCCGCTGTCGCGCAGGGCGACGAGCGTGCGCAGATGGCGGATTTCAAGGACGGACTGAATCATTAATATTTTTCAACTTGAATAACAATATCTTTCGTTTGAATAATATTCCAAATCCCCCGACCATCGACGGCTTCAACCGCAAACATGAAAAGGATGGAGCATGGTCCGCACACACACCCTGGGTTTTCCGCGCATGGGCGCGCACCGGGAACTGAAATTCGCGCTGGAGCAGTACTGGCGCGGCGACATCGACGCCGCTGCGCTTGAGGCCGAGGGGGCTGACTTGCGCGCGCAGCACTGGGCCGTGCAGCAGGCCGCCGGCCTGGACTTCGTGACGGTGGGCGACTTCGCCTTCTACGATCATGTGGCCAACCACATCCAGCTGCTCGGCTGCGAGCCCGCACGCTTTGGCTTCACGGGCGAGGAGCCGGAGCTGGCGCGCTATTTCAGCATGGCGCGCGGCGCAGGCGCCGACCACTCGGGCCATGGTGCCGGTTGCGGCTGCGCCAAGGAGAACGCCGCAGGCGGCCGCTTCGCGCTGGAAATGACCAAGTGGTTCGACACCAACTACCACTACCTGGTGCCCGAGTTTCGCGCCGATACCGAGTTTCACCTGGCCTCGCAACGGCTGTTCGATGAGGTCGCCCAGGCCATGCTGGCGGGCCACAAGGTCAAGGCGGTGCTGCTCGGTCCCTTGAGCTTCCTGTGGCTGGGCAAGGAGAAGGAAGCGGGTTTCGACCGCTTCAGCCTGCTCGAGAAGCTGCTGCCGGTCTACGCGCAAATCCTGGACCGCCTGAAAGCCCTGGGGGTCGAGTGGGTTCAGGTCGACGAGCCCATCCTCGGCCTCGACCTGCCCGACCGCTGGCGCCATGCATTCGAGGCCGCCTACTGGCAACTCGCGAGAAGCGGCGTGAAGCTGATGCTCGCCACCTATTTCTCGCCGCTGTCGGACAAGCTGCGCCTGGCTTGCCAGCTGCCGGTGGCCGGCCTGCACGTGGACGCGGTGCGCGCGGCCGAGGACCTGACGGGCGTGCTCGACTGGCTGCCCAGCCACAAGGTGCTGTCGGTGGGTATCGTCGATGGCCGCAACATCTGGCGAACCGATGTCGACGCCGCGCTGGCCAGGCTTCGCCCGGTGGCCGACAAGCACCGGGGCGAACTGTGGCTGGCCCCTTCGTGCTCGCTGCTGCATGTGCCTTACAGCCTGCAGACCGAAAACGCGCTCGACGCCGAACTCAAGTCCTGGCTGGCTTTTGCGGTCGAGAAACTGTCCGAGTTGCGCGTCCTCAGGACTGTGCTGCGCGGCGAAGAAGCCTCGGTGCAGGCCGAGCTGTCCGCCTCCCGGGCCGCGATCGCCTCGCGCCGCAGCAGTCCGCGCGTGCATCGCGAGGCCGTGGCCGCGCGCATGGGCCAGGCTGCGCCGCATGCCGACCGGCGTGCCTCCGGTTTCGCCGTGCGCCAGCCCTTGCAGCGACGGCGCCTGGCCCTGCCGCCTTTGCCCACCACCACCATCGGCTCGTTCCCGCAGACGGCGGACATCCGCGCTGCCCGTGCGGCCTTCAAGCGCGGACAGCTCGATGAGGCGCAGTACCGCCGGAAGATGCAGGCCGAAATCGCGCTGGCCGTGCGCAAACAGGAGGCGCTGGGCCTGGACGTGCTGGTGCACGGCGAAGCCGAGCGCAACGACATGGTGGAGTACTTCGGCGAGCAGCTCGAGGGCTTCGCTTTCACGGCGAACGGCTGGGTCCAGTCCTACGGCTCGCGCTGCGTCAAACCTCCGCTCATCTATGGCGACGTGGCCCGGACCAAGCCCATGACGGTGGACTGGACGGTGTACGCACAGAGTCTCAGCCCCAAGCCCATGAAGGGCATGCTCACCGGGCCGATCACCATGCTGCAATGGTCGTTCGTGCGCGACGACCAGCCGCGCAGTACCACGGCCCGGCAAATCGCCTGGGCGATCCGCGACGAGGTGGTGGACCTGGAGCGCGCCGGCATAGCCATCATCCAGATCGATGAGCCCGCCATCCGCGAAGGCCTGCCGCTGCGGCGCTCGGGCTGGCAGCCTTACCTGGAGTGGGCCACCCAGGCGTTTCGCATCGCTGCCTGCGGCGTGCGCGACGAAACCCAGATCCACACCCATATGTGCTATTCGGAATTCAACGACATCCTCCCCGGGATCGCCGCGATGGATGCCGACGTGATCACCATCGAAACCAGCCGCTCCGACATGGCGCTGTTGCGCGACTTCGGCGACTTCCGCTATCCGGGCGAGATCGGCCCCGGCGTCTACGACATCCATTCACCGAGGGTGCCCTCGGTATCGGAAATGCTTGCCCAGTTGGAAAAAGCCGCCAGCGTGATCGCGCCTGGGCAGCTCTGGGTCAACCCGGACTGCGGGCTCAAGACCCGCGGCTGGCCCGAAACCGAGGCGGCCCTGAGCAACATGGTAGCCGCGGCGCGGGCGCTTCGGGCCAGGCTGGCGTAGCGCCTGCGGCGCAGCGGCTCAGGCGCTCAGGCCGCGCCAGAGCATGTAGCTCGCCAGCAGGTAGAGCACGCTGGCGAACACGCGCTTGAGCGGCTTGACCGGCAGGCCGTGCGCGGCCCGGGCGCCCTGCGGCGCCATCAGCACGCTGCACGAGGCGATCACCACCAGGGCGGGCAGCCAGATGTAGCCCAGCGAGTAGGGCGGCAGGTCCTGCAGGCCCTGGCCGCTGATCGCGTAGCCGGCCACGTTGGCCAGCGCGATCGGAAAGCCCAGGGCGGCGCTGGTGGCGACCGCGTTGTGGATGGCCACGTTGCACCAGGTCATGAAGGGCACGCTGACGAAGCCGCCGCCCGCGCCGACCAGGCCCGAGAGAAAGCCGATCACGCCGCCGGCGCCGAACAGGCCGCCCGTGCCCGGCACCTGGCGCGTGGGCTTGGGCTGCTTGTGGAGGAACATCTGCGTGGCCGAGAAGCCGACGAAGCCCGCGAAGAACAGCGCGAGCCAGGCGCCCTTGAGCAGCGCGAACACGCCCAGGCTGGCGATGGCGCCGCCGAGAGCTATGCCGGGGGCCAGGCCCTTGACCAGGTCCCAGCGCACGGCCCCGCGCCGATGGTGGGCGCGCACGCTGGACACCGAGGTGAACAGGATGGTCGCCATCGAGGTGGCGATCGCCATCTTGACCGCGAGGTCCGGCGCTACGCCGCGCTGGCCGAGGATGATCGTGATGAAGGGCACCATCAGCATGCCGCCGCCTATGCCCAGCAGGCCGGCTAGAAAACCGCTGCCCAGGCCCAGCACGGCGAGTTCGGCGATCAGCAGCGGTTCGAGCATCATGGCGTCAGTACAGGGCGTCAGAAAGACAATCGCCAGCCGCAGGGGCTGGCGATGGGAATAGGTGTCTGCGAATGCCACCGGACCGTCATCCTGAACGCGGGGGTTCAGGTGGGCGAGGGCAGACTGGCGTTGGGTTCATCTGACGCGAGACGATCACGCTCACCAGCCGATATACCAAGCCCGGGCTCGTATGAGCATTGGTTCAAGGAAATATAAAGCCCGGCGCGCACCGCAGACAAGGCTATTGTAGGCCCTGGGCAGGGCCTGTGCCTTGCCCGTTCGTCACAACAGACGGCCGTCCTCGGCCAGCACGCGGTCCAGCCGCGCCAGCACCGCGCCCAGGCGGGCGTCCTCGTCGGCATCGGTCTGCAAGGCCGTCGGCGCGGGCCGCGCCAAGGCCGGTGCCGGGCCGCGGTCGGCCAGCTCGAAAGCCAGGTTCAGTGCGGCCAGCACGGCGATGCGGTCGCGCGCCTTGATCTTGCCCGCGTCGCGGATCTTGCACATGGCCGTGTCCACGCGCTCGACGGCCTCCAGCAGGCGCGACTGGCCGCCCTCGGGGCAGCCCAGCAGATAGCCCTGGCCCATGATCTGGACTTCCAGCTGCTTCATGTGGGCTCCTTCTGCGCGGGGGCTTCGGCGGATGGGGGCAGACGCTCGAGCAGGGCGTCGACGCGGGCGCGCGCGGCGTTCAGGCGCGACTTCAGCGCATCGCGCTCCTGGGTCAGCGCCGCCACCTGCTGCGTCAGCAGCGCGTTGGTGCGCTGCAGCTCTTCGTGCCGCACGAGCAGGCGCTCGACGCGTTCGGCAATCTGGTCGATTTGGGTCGGGTTCGCCATGGCACCTCGGGTTGATCGGGGGGATTGTAGGGTTTCGCCCGGCACGGCATCTATAATTATTAATTGTTGGTGCTCGCGGTGTGGTTCGCATGCCGCGGTTCAACGGGAAGCAGGAGAGAGGGCCCGACCCGGGCCGTCCCAACCTGCGCTGCCCCCGCAACGGTAAGCGGACGAATCGCCAGATTCCGTTTCCATCACACAGCCACTGAATGCCCTGAAACAGGCGCTTGGGAAGGCGATGGAAGTCGTTCCGCCAGCCCGGATACCGGCCAACAAGGTGGCGGCGCCTGCCCGGGCGCTGCCGTGACGTCCATGCACTGGCGGGGAAGCCGGTGAGGACTTTTTGCTTGATTCATTCATCCGATGACCTACCGCATCCGCCGCGTGCGCCCCCTGGCGCTTACCCTGGCCCTGGCCGCCGCATTCCCCGCCCATTCACAAACCTCGCTGTCCGACACGGTGGTGACGGCCACCCGCTTCGAATCGCGCGCCTCTGCCGTGCTCAGCGACGTCACGGTGATCGACCGCGAGGCGATCGAGAACAGCACCGGCCGCACCGTCCCCGAGTTGCTGGCGCGCATAGCCGGGGTGCAGATGGCCGCCAACGGCGGCCTGGGCAAAAACTCCAGCGTCTTCATCCGCGGCACGGAAAGCCGCCATGTACTGCTGCTGGTTGACGGCGTGCGTGTGGGCTCGGCTACGACGGGGCAGGCCAACTTCGACAATATCCCGCTCGAAAGTATCGAGCGCATCGAGGTGCTCAAGGGCCCGGCGTCGGCGCTCTACGGCAGCGACGCCATCGGCGGCGTGATCCAGATCTTCACGCGCCAGGGCCGCGAGGGCCTGCACCCCCATGCCAGCGTCACGCTGGGCAGCGAAGGACGGCGCGAAGCGACGGCCGGCCTGAGCGGCGGTCGCGGCGAAGTCTCGTACAGCCTGGCCGCGCAGACTCTGCGCGAGAAGGGCATTTCCGCCACCAATCCCGCAGCCGGCTTCTTCTTCAACCCTGACCGCGACGGCTTCTCCCAGCAAAGTGTCAACGCCTCGCTGGCCTGGCGCTTCGCGCCGGGCTGGAAGGCCGATGCGCGCCTGCTCCATTCCGATGCCAAAAACCGCTACGACAGCGGATCGGGCAGCACCGACACCCGGACCGACCTGGTCTCCAGGGTCGGGGCGGTCGGCGTCGAGGGCCGCATTCTCGCGGACTGGAAGTCGCGCCTGAGCTACGCCTCGAGCGCCGACGATTCGACCAACTTTAACGGCGGTTCACCGGCTCGCTTCGATACGACCCAGGAGCAATGGGCCTGGACGAACGAGGTCGGCACGCGCGCGGGCAAGGTCCTGGCGGGCCTCGAGCGCCTGGTCCAGAAGGTGGACAGCACGACCGCCTATGCGGTGACCCGGCGCAGTACCGATTCGGCCTTCGTGGGCCTGGTCGGCGAAGCCGGCCCCCACGGCTGGCAGCTCAATGCGCGCCACGACGACGATTCGCAGTTCGGCGGCGCCAGCACTGGCCTGCTGGGCTACGGCTACCGCTTCACGCCCCGGCTGCGCCTGCACGGCGCCTACGGCACCTCGTTCAAGGCGCCCTCGTTCAATGCCCTTTACTTTCCGTTTGGCATCGGCAATCCGGACCTGAGGCCCGAGCGCGGCCGCAACACCGAGCTGGGCATGTCCTATGCGATGGGGCTGCACGAATTCAAGCTCGTGCGTTTCGACAACCGTGTACGCGACCTGATTGACTTCGTTCCCCCGACATATCGTGCAGTCAACATAGACCGTGCGCGCATCGAGGGCTGGACCCTGGGCTACGACGCCCAGCTCGGCGCCTGGGGCCTGCACGCCGCGCTCGACCTGCTTGACGCTCGCAACGCGCGGGATGGCAGCAAGCTGCGGCGCCGCGCCGACGAGCAGCTGACGGCCTCGCTCGACTATGCGACGGGGGCCTGGAAACTGGGCGGTACGCTGTTGGCCGTATCGAAGCGCTTTGACGTGGACTCGAACGGAAACACGGTAAGTTTGGGCGGCTTTGCCACGATGGACCTGCACGCCGATCGCGCCCTGTCGCGCGACTGGACCCTGCAGGCGCGCCTGAACAACCTGGCTGACAAGCAGTACGAGACGGCCAGGGGCTTCAACCAGCCCGGCCGCGCGGTCTATCTGACGCTGCGCTACCAGCCCAAGTAAGCTCGACGCGATGAGCACCGCCGCCCGCTGTCCCGCGGTCCTGATCGCCGCCCCCGCCTCGGGCCAGGGCAAGACCACGGTCACGGCCGCGCTGGCGCGCCTGCATGCGCGCCAGGGGCGGCGCGTGCGCGTGTTCAAGTGCGGGCCCGACTTCATCGACCCGGGCTGGCTGCAGCTTGCCAGCGGCGCGCCGGTGCACCAGATGGACCTCTGGATGACCGGCGAGGCCGACTGCCGCGCGCGCCTGCACCAGGCGGCGCAGCAGGCCGACCTGATCCTGGTCGAAGGCGTGATGGGCCTGTTCGACGGCGAGCCCAGCGCGGCCGACCTCGCGCAGCGCTTCGGCCTGCCGGTGCTGGCGGTGATCGACGCCTCGGCCATGGCCGGCACCTTCGGCGCGCTGGCCCATGGCCTGCAGCATTACCGCGCGGGCCTGCCCTGGGCCGGCGTGCTGGCCAACCGCGTCGCGGGCGAGCGCCATGCCCAGATGCTGCGTGAATCCCTGCGCGAGCCCGAGCATTGGCTAGGTGCGCTGCTGCGCAACCCGGCCCTCGCCCTGCCCGAGCGGCACCTGGGCCTCACGCTGGCCAGCGAGCTCGGCGACGCGATGCAGCGCCTGGATGCGGCGGCCGATGCGCTGGCCGGCACGCCGCTGGGGCAGATGGACGCGGCCGCGCTGCAGCGCTGGGCCGTGGACTTTCCCGTGCCGGACCCGGCGCGGGCCTGGCCCGCGCTGCTGGCCGGCCGCACCGTGGCCGTGGCGCGCGATGCGGCCTTCTGCTTCATCTACGAGGCCAATCTCGACACCTTGCGCGCGCTGGGCGCCGAGCTGGCCTTCTTCTCGCCGCTGGCCGACGCGGCCCTGCCGCGCTGCGACGCGCTCTGGCTGCCGGGCGGCTACCCCGAGCTGCATGCGGCCGCGATCGCGGCCAACCGCGCCATGGCTGAGAGCCTGGCCGCGCATGTGGCGGCGGGCCGGCCCATCTGGGCCGAATGCGGCGGCATGATGGCGCTGTTCGAAGAGCTCGTTTCGGCCGAGGGCGAGAGCACGCCGGCCTGGGGCCTGCTGCCGGGCCGCGTGAGCATGCAAAAGCGCCTGGCCGCGCTCGGGCCGCAGCAGCTCGCGCTGGGCGACCAAGTGCTGCGCGGCCACACCTTCCACTACTCGACCTGCGCCACGCCGCTCGCACCGGTGGCGCGCACCGCGCGCCCCGGCAGCGCGCCCGCGCCCGAGGCCGGCGAGGCGCTGTACCGGCAGGGCCCGGTGCGCGCGAGCTACTTCCATGCCTGGTTTGCCTCCAGCCCCGAGGCCACCGCGCGCCTGTTCCTGACCGGAGACCTGCCATGAGCGACTGGCGCGACCCCGATACCAGCGGCACCGCCCTGGGCCCGCAGCGCATCTGCTGCCTGACCGAGGAGACCACCGAATGGCTCTACCTGCTGGGCCAGGAGGCGCGCATCGTCGGCATCTCGGGCTACACGGTGCGGCCGCGCCGCGCGCGCGAGGAAAAACCCAAGGTCAGCGCCTTCCTCAGCGCCAAGATCGAGAAGATCCTCGAGTTGCAGCCCGACGCCGTGTTCGGCTTCTCCGACCTGCAGGCCGACATCGCGTCGGCGCTGGTGCGTCATGGCGTGCAGGTGACGGTGTTCAACCAGCGCAGCGTGGCCGAGATTTTCGCCATGCTCTACCAGGTCGCGGCCATGGTCGGCTGCGCGCAGCAGGGGCTGGAACTGCTGGCTCAGATGCGCGCGCAGCTGCTGGCCATCGAGCAGGCGGCCGCGGCGCTGCCGCGCCGCCCGCGCATCTTCTTCGAGGAATGGGACGAGCCGCACATCAGCGCCATCCGCTGGGTGTCCGAGCTCATGGGCATCGCCGGCGGCGACGACTGCTTCCCCGAGCTCGCGACCCAGCGCCTGGGCAAGCAGCGCATCATCGCCGACGGCGCCGAGATCGTGCGCCGCAACCCCGACATCGTCATCGGCTCCTGGTGCGGCAAGAAGTTCCGCCCCGAGAAGGTCGCCGCGCGCCCAGGCTGGGAGAACGTCAATGCCGTGCGCGACAGCCAGCTGTTCGAGATCAAGTCGGCCGACATCCTGCAGCCCGGCCCGGCCGCGCTGACCGACGGCGTGGCGCAGCTGCACCGCATCGTTCTCGACTGGGCGGCGCGCCATGGGTGAGCCGATGTCGATCCCGATTGCGCGCAGCGAGCTGGTCCTGGGTGGCCAGAAGAGCGGCAAGTCGCGCCGTGCCGAGCTGCTGGCGCGCCAGTGGCTGCAAGCCGCGCCCGCGCACCGCGCCGTGCTGGTCGCGACCGGCCAGGCCTTCGACGAGGAGATGCAGGGGCGCATCGCGCGCCACCAGCGCGACCGCGCCGAGCGCGTGCCGGGCCTGGCGACGGTCGAGGAGCCGCTGCAGCTGGCCCAGGCCCTCGCGCGCCTGAGCCGGCCCGACACCCTGGTCGTGGTCGATTGCCTCACGCTGTGGCTGACCAATCTGCTGATGCCGGCCGAGGGGAGGGCGCAGCCGTCCGAACCGCTGGTGGCCGAGCTGCTCGAGGCGCTGCGTGCAGCGCCCGGCCCCGTGGTGCTGGTCGGCAACGAGATCGGCCTCGGCGTGATCCCGCTCGGGCGCGAGCTGCGCGCCTTCGTCGATGCACTCGGCCGGCTGAACCAGGACCTGGCCCAGGCCTGCGCCCGGGTCACGCTGATGGCTGCCGGCCTGCCTCTGACCCTGAAGGAAGACGCATGAAGTTCTGGTCCCTGTTGTTCGTCGTGCTGAGCCTGTGCGGCAGCGCCTCGGCCGTGCAGCTCAGCGACGACCGCGGCGTGACGGTCACGCTGGACAAGCCGCCGCAGCGCATCGTGAGCCTGCTGCCCTCGCTGACCGAGACCGTCTGCCAGCTCGACCAGTGCCATCGCCTGGTCGGCGTGGACCGCTACTCGACCTGGCCCGAGAGCGTGCGCCGGCTGCCCCAGGTCGGCGGCGGGCTCGATCCCAACATCGAGGCCATCGTGGCCCTGCGGCCCGACCTGGTGCTCGCGGCCACCTCCTCGCGCGCCAGCGACCGGCTGCGCGCGCTGGGCATCAAGGTGGTGGCGCTGGAGCCCAAGACCCATGCCGACGTGCGGCGCGTGCTCGACAAGATCGGCCTGATGCTGGGCGTCGCCGACGCGCAGAAGGTCTGGCGCGCGATCGACGCCGGCGTGTCGGCGGCCGCGCAGTCGCTGCCGGCCGGCGTGCGCGGCACCCGGGTCTATTTCGAGGTCAACCGCGGCCCCTATGGCGCGGGCGAGGCCTCGTTCATCGGCGAGACCCTGGCGCGGCTGGGCGCGAAGAACATCCTGCCGGCCAGCCTCGGGCCCTTCCCCAAGCTCAACCCCGAATACATAGTGCGCGCCAACCCCGACCTGATCATGATCGGCGCGCGCAATGCCGAAGGCCTGGGCCAGCGCCCCGGCTGGCAGACCATCAGGGCCCTGCGCGAGCAGCGCATCTGCGTGTTCGAACCCGACGAGGCCGACGTGCTGGTGCGGCCCGGGCCGCGCATGGCCGACGCCGCGCGCCTGATGGCGCGCTGCCTGGCCGACAAGGCGCCCAGGGCGCAGGCGGCCGCGCTCGCCGGAGCGCGCCAGTGAACCTGCGCCATGCCTCGCTGCTGGCCTGGTCTCTGGGGCTTCTGAGCCTGGGGCTGGTCGCGCTCGGCTTCTGCATAGGCAGCGCCGGTTTCGAGAACCTGCTGGGCCCGCTGCTGAACCCGGAGCAGGACCCGGCCCAGGCCGCGATGGCGCGCCAGATCGTCTGGGAGATCCGCCTGCCGCGCACGCTCGGGGCCTGGATGGCCGGCGCCCTGCTGGGCTTGGCCGGGGCCGTGGCCCAGGGCCTGTTCCGCAACCCGCTGGCCGATCCCTACCTGCTCGGCAGCGCCTCCGGGGCCTCGCTGGGCGTGGCCCTGGCCCTGGTCGCGCTGGGCGGAGCGGCCGGCATGCTGGGCGGCAACATGATGAACGGCGCGGCCACGGTCAGCATGTTCTCCAGCAGCCTCTGGGTGCGGCTGGGCCTGACCGGGGCGGCCTTCTGCGGCGCGGTGCTGGCCGTGCTGCTGACCCTGGTGCTGGCGCGCGGCGTGCAGCACACGCTGCGCCTGCTGCTGGCCGGCGTGATCGTCGGCGTGGTGCTGGGCGCCATGACCTCGCTGGTGCTGCTGTTCTCGCCCGATTCGCTGCAGGCCATGCAGGCTTTCATGCTGGGTTCGACCGGCTTCGTCGGTTGGACCGCCTGCGGCCTGATGGCCGTGGTCTGGGCCCTGTGCCTGGTCGCGGCCTGGGTGCTCGCGCGCGTGCTCGATGGCTTGAGCCTGGGCGAGGCCACCGCGCAAAGCCTGGGCCTGCCGCTGGCGCCGCTGCGCGCGGCCCTGGTCGCGGTGCTGGCCTTGGCCACGGGCACGGCCGTGGCGCAGACCGGGCTGATCGCCTTCGTCGGCCTGGCCGCGCCGCACCTGGTGCGCGCCGCGGTCAAGGTGCCGCATGGCCGGCTCATGGGACTGGCCAGCCTGATGGGCGCGGTGCTGCTGGCTGCGGCCGACCTGCTGGCGCGCGGCCTGATCGCGCCGCAGGAGCTGCCGGTCGGCGTGCTGACGGCCGTGCTCGGTGGCGGCTACCTGCTGTGGCTGATGCACCGCCGCACGCGCGGCATGACGGCGGGGGCCATGCTGTGACGGCGGCTGCGATTTCGACCGCCCTGCAGGCGGTCTCGGTGCGTGCGGGCCTGGGCGACCAGCCCGTGCTCGACGGACTGAGTCTGACGCTGGCCGCGGGCCGCTGGACCAGCATCGTGGGCCCCAACGGCGCCGGCAAGTCCACGCTGCTCAGGGTGCTGGCCGGCCTGCTCAGGGCCGAGGGCCGCGTCGAGCTGCTGGGCCGGCCGCTTGCGGACTGGCCGCGCCGCGAGCGCGCGCGCAAGCTGTCCTGGCTGGGCCAGAACGAGGGCGCGGCCGAGGACCTGACGGCTTACGACGTGGCCATGCTGGGGCGCCTGCCGCACCAGGCCTGGATGGCGCCGGCCAGCGCGGCCGACCATGCGGCCGTCGAGCAGGCGCTGCGCGCCACCCAGGCCTGGGACTGGCGCGAGCGCCCGCTGGGCCAGCTCTCGGGCGGCGAGCGCCAGCGCGTGCTGCTGGCGCGCGCGCTCGCGGTGCAGGCCGAGGTGCTGCTGATGGACGAGCCGCTGGCCAACCTCGATCCGCCGCACCAGGCCGACTGGCTGGCCCTGGTGCGCGGGCTCGTCGCGGTCGGCAAGACCGTGGTCAGCGTGCTGCACGAAATCTCCATGGCCCTGCATGCCGACGACCTGGTCGTGATGCAGCAGGGCCGCATCCTGCACCACGGCGCCTGCGCCGAGCCGCGCTCGCACCGGGCGCTGGAGCAGGTGTTCGAACACCGCATCGCCATCCATGCCCTGGCCGGGCAATGGGTGGCGCTGCCCATGCCCTGAGAACCCCATGCAGATCGAAACCCCTCCGACCGACAAGCCCTACGAGAAACCCGAAGGCGAGCGCCGCGGCCTCGTCATCGTCAACACCGGCGACGGCAAGGGCAAGAGCACGGCCGCCTTCGGCCTGGCGCTGCGCGCCCATGGGCGCGGCAAGGCCGTCAAGATCTACCAGTTCATGAAGGTGCCGAGTGCGCGCTTCGGCGAGCACCGCGCGTTCGAGCAGCTTGAGGCATTCCGTCCGGCGCCGGGCCGCCCCAAGCCGGACGCGGCCCCCTCGGGGGGCAGCGAGGACACGCAGTGCCGAGCGTGGGGGCCCATGATCGAAGGCCTGGGCGACGGCTTTTCCTGGAAGAGCCAGGACCTCGAGCGCTCGGCCCAGCTCGCGCGCGAGGGCTGGGAAAGGGCCAAGGCCACGATCCTGGCCGGCGCGCATTTCCTGGTCGTGCTCGACGAGATCACCTACCCGCTGATCTACGGCTGGCTGCCGCTGGCGGATGTGCTGCAGACCCTGCGCGATCGCCCGAAGGGGGTCCATGTCTGCCTGACCGGACGGCGCTGCCCGCCCGAGCTCGTCGAGCTTGCCGACACCGTGACCGAGATGGTCAAGGTCAAGCATGCCTTCAACGCCGGCATCCCCGCGCAGCGCGGCATCGAGGACTGATGGAGCCGTCGCCCCATGCCTTCGAGCCCGAGGCGCAGCGGGCGGTCTACCGCGCGATCTTCGAGCGGCGCGACATGCGCCATTTCGCGGGTGGCCGGGTGCCGCCCGAGCAGCTGCGCCGCCTGCTCGAGGCGGCCCACCATGGGCCCAGCGTAGGCTTCATGCAGCCCTGGCGCTTCATCCGCGTGAGCGATCCGGCGCTGCGCCAGCGCCTGCACGAGCTGGTCGAGCGCGAGCGGGTGCAGACCGCGCGCGCCCTCGGCGAGCGCGAGCAGGAATTCATGCGGCTCAAGGTCCAGGGCCTGCTCGAGGCGGCCGAGGTGCTGGCCGTGGCCCTGGCCGACGGCCGCGAGAAGCACGTGTTCGGACGCCGTACCCTGCCGCAGATGGACCTGGCCTCGGCCGCCTGCGCGATCCAGAACCTCTGGCTCGCGGCGCGCGCCGAAGGCCTGGGCCTGGGCTGGGTCTCGCTGTTCGAGCCGGCCGAGCTCGCGGCCCTGCTGGGCCTGCCCGCGGGCGCCGAGGCTATCGCGTTGCTGTGCCTGGGGCCGGTGCAGGCCTTCTACGACCAGCCCATGCTCGAGCAGCAGCGCTGGGCGCGCCGCGCGCCGCTCGCTGACCTGGTGTTCGACGAGCGCTGGGGCCGGCCCTCGGCCTTGTTCGAGCCCGGCGGGGAGGGGGCCGCTCCATGCTGAGCGCCGAGGTCCTGAGCGCAGCCGTGCTGGTCGCGCTCGCGCTCGACCGCTGGCTCGGCGAGCCGCCGGCGCGCTGGCATCCCGTGGTCTGGATTGGACATTTCCTGGGCTGGGCCGGGCGTCGCGTCGCGCCGCCGGCCGGTGCGCAGGCGGCCGCGCTCGACGGTGCGAGCCTGCTGCGCGGCAGCCTGGCCTGGTGCGCAGGTGCGGCCTGCGTGCTCGCCCTGGCGGCAGGCCTGCAGCTGCTGCTGGTGCAGGCGCCGGCTTGGCTCGCCGCGCTCGTGCTCGGCCTGCTGCTCAAACCCCTGCTGGCCTGGCGCATGCTGCGCGGCGAGGTGCAGGCCGTGGAGGCCGCGCTCGCCCTGTCCTTGGAAGCCGGCCGCGAACGCCTGTCCTGGCTGGTCAGCCGCGACGTGACGGCGCTGAGCGAGAACGCGGTGCGCGAGAGCGCGATCGAGTCGCTGGCCGAGAACCTCAACGACTCGGTGATCGCGCCGCTGTTCTGGTTCGCCATCGCGGGCCTGCCCGGCGCAGCGCTGTACCGCTTCGCCAACACCGCGGACGCGATGTGGGGCTACCGCGGCGAGCGCGAGGGCCGGGTCTGGGAATGGGCCGGCAAATGGGCGGCGCGCGCCGACGACGCGCTGTCCTGGCTGCCGGCGCGCCTGACCGCGCTGCTGCTCGCGCTGCCCGCGGGCGGCCTGTCTTGGCGCGCGCTGCGCCGCGAGGCAGCACGCACGCCTTCACCCAATAGTGGCTGGCCCATGGCCGCGATGGCGCTGGCGCTGGGCCTGCGCCTGGCCAAGCCCGGTGTCTATGTGCTCAACGAAGCGGGGCGCCCGCCGCAGGGGCCGGACACGGCGCGCGCCTGCGCCCTGGCCGGCCACAGCCTGGCCCTGCTGGTGGGCTTGGCGGCGCTGGTGCTGCTCGTCTTGGCCGCCGGGGGCGCGCATGGCTGACACCCTGGCGAGCGGACCCGTGCACGGCGGCCCCGATGCGCTGGGCGTGCCGCGCCACGACTTCTCGACCAATGCCAACGCCTGCGGGCCCTGTCCCGAGGCGCTGGCCGCCGTGCAGTCGGCCGACGCCGCGCGCTACCCCGATCCCGGCTATGCCGTGCTGCGCGCGCAGCTGGCGGACCGGCATGGCGTCGCGCCCGCGCGCATCGTGCCCGCGGCGAGCGCCAGCGAATTCATCTTCCGCATCTCGGCCCTGGTGGCAGGGCAGGGCGGCAGCGTCTGGTTGCCGGCCCATGGCTACGGCGACTACGCGCGCGCGGCCCAGGGCTGGGGCCTGGCTGCAGTGGGCGATCCGGCCAAGGCGCAGCTGCTCTGGGCCTGCGATCCGGCGAGCCCGTTGGCCACGCCGCACGAGGGCCTGGCCGAACTGGTGGACGGGCTGTCGAGCGGCCAGCTCTGCGTGCTCGACCTCGCCTACGAGCCGCTGCGCCTCGAAGGCGCGCTGGCGCTCGATGTGAGCCAGTGCGAGCGCGTCTGGCAGCTTTGGACGCCGAACAAGGCCCTGGGCCTGACGGGCGTGCGCGCGGCCTACGCGATCGCGCCGCGCGGCGCCGAGGCGCCGGCGGCGCGGCTGGCGGCGCTCGCACCTTCCTGGCCGCTCGGCGCGCACGGCGTGGCCCTGCTGCAGGCCTGGACGCGGCCGACCGTGCAGGACTGGCTGGCCCGGAGCCTGGAGCGGCTGCGCGAATGGAAGCTGCGCCAGGTCCACGTGTGCGAGTCGCTGGGCTGGCAGGTCCTGCCCGGCGTCGCCAATTTCTTCTGCGCCCGCCCGGACAGCGCCGATCTGGCCGCCGACCTGCGGCGCCTGCGCGCGCGGGGCGTCAAGCTGCGCGACACGGCCTCGTTCGGCCTGCCTGGCCAGGTGCGGCTGGGCGTGCTGGCGCCGCCCGCGCAGGACGCGCTGGTCGCGGCCTGGCAAGAGATCAAGGAGCAACCCCAATGACAGCCAAATGCGTGATGGTGCTGGGCACCACCAGCGGCGCCGGCAAGAGCTGGCTGACCACGGCCCTGTGCCGCTGGTACGCGCGCCAAGGCTTGAAGGTCGCGCCGTTCAAGGCGCAGAACATGAGCAACAACGCGCGCGTGGTCGCCACGCCGGCCGGCGGCTGGGGCGAGATCGGTTCGGCCCAGTATTTCCAGGCGCTGGCCGCGCGCGCCCTGCCCGAGGTGCGCATGAACCCGCTGCTGCTCAAGCCCGAGGCCGACACGCGCAGCCAGGTGGTGCTGCTCGGCGAGGTGCAGGCCGAGCTTTCGGCGCTGCCCTGGCGCGGCCGCAGCGAACGTGTCTGGCCGCAGATCGCCGCCGCCCTCGACGCGCTGCGCGCCGAGAACGACGTGGTGGTGATCGAGGGCGCGGGCTCGCCGGCCGAGATCAACCTGCACGCCAGCGACGTGGTCAACATGCGCGTGGCCCGGCATGCCGGCGCGCGCTGCCTGCTGGTCACCGACATCGACCGCGGCGGCGCCTTTGCCCACCTCTATGGCACCTGGGCCTTGCTGCCCGAGGACGAGCGCGCGCTGATCCGTGGCTTCGTGCTCAACAAGTTCCGCGGCGATGCGGCCCTGCTCGCGCCCGCGCCCGAGCAGCTCGAAGCCCTGACCGGCGTGCCCACGGTGGCCACGCTGCCGATGTGGTGGCATCACGGCCTGCCCGAGGAAGATGGGGTCTTCGATGACAGATCCACTGCGGCCGGCGCGGTGACGCGCACGGTCGCCGTGATCGCCTACCCGCGCATCAGCAACCTCGACGAATTCCAGCCCCTGAAGAACATTGCCGGCCTGCGCCTGGTCTGGGCGCGCAGCCCGGCCGAGCTGGCCGGTGCCGCCTGGGTCGTGCTGCCGGGCTCCAAGGCCACGGCGGCCGACCTGGCCTGGCTGCGCGCCCAGGGCCTGGACCGCGCCATTGCCGAGCATGCGGGCCGCGGCGGCATGGTGCTGGGTGTCTGCGGCGGCCTGCAGATGCTGGGCGAGGCCCTGGTCGATCCGCATGGCATAGACGGCAACGCGGCTGGCCTGGGCCTGCTGCCCCTGGTCACCCTGTTCGAGCCGGCCAAGACCGTGCAGCACACGCCCGCGCGTTTCGAGGCGCTGGCTGGGCCCTGGGCGCCGCTCTCCGGCGTGGGCGTGCAGGGCTACGAGATCCATCACGGCCAGACCGCGCAGCACCCGGCCATGGCCGCCCAGGGCGATGTCGCGCGCCTGGCGCTGAGCGATGCCCGGGGCCAGGCCCTGGGCTGGCAGAACCCGGCCGGCAACGTGCTTGGCCTGTACCTGCACGGCCTGTTCGAGGACCCGGCCGTGCTGCATGCCCTGTTCGGCGCGCAGGCGGCCACGCTGGACCAGGTGTTCGACGGCCTGGCCGACTACATTGACCGCCATTTCGCGCCCGGCGCATTGTCGGAGCTGATTTCCTGAACCTTTCGACACGACCATGAACTTCGCGCTTCCCGAGATTCCCGAACTGTCCCAGCCCGAGCTGGCGCTGGCCCTGCAGCACAAGATCGACCAGAAGACCAAGCCCCTGGGCTCGCTAGGGCGGCTGGAGGCCCTGGCCCTGCAGCTGGGCCTGATCCTGGGCACCGAGTCGCCCGCGCTCACGGCGCCGCAGCTCGTGGTGTTCGCCGGCGACCACGGCCTGGCCGCGCGCGGCGTCTCGGCCTACCCGAGCGATGTGACCTGGCAGATGGTGGAGAACTTCCTCGCCGGCGGCGCGGCCGTGAGCGTGCTGGCGCGCCAGCACGGCATCGCGCTCACGGTGGTCGACTGCGGCGTGCGGCACGACTTCGGCCCGCGGCCCGGGCTGCGCGACTGCAAGCTCGCGCCCGGCACGGCCGACGCGGCTGCCGGCCCGGCGATGAGCGCGGCGCAATGCGCCCAGGCCTTGGCCAACGGCGCGGCCTTGGTCAGGGAACTGCCCGGCAAGGTGCTGCTGCTCGGCGAGATGGGCATAGGCAATACCTCGGCGGCCTCGCTGTTGCTGGCGCGCCTCGCCGGTCTCGAGATCGCCGACTGCACCGGCGCCGGCACCGGTCTCGACGAGGCCGCGGTCGCGCGCAAGACCGAGGTGCTGCGCGAGGTGCTGCTGCGCCACGAGGGCGTGAGCGAACCACTGGCCGCGCTGGCGGCCCTGGGTGGCTTCGAGATCGCGACCATGGTCGGCGCCGTGCTGCAGGCCGCTAGCGAGCGCCGCGTGATCGTGGTCGACGGCTTCATCACCAGCGCGGCCGTGCTGGTGGCGCAGAAACTGCGGCCGCATGTGACCCAGCGCTGTGTGTTCGCCCACCGCTCGGGCGAGCGCGGCCACGCCCTGATGCTGGCGCAACTGCAGGCGCATCCGCTGCTGGACCTGGGCCTGCGCCTGGGCGAAGGCTCGGGCGCCGCGCTGGCCTGGCCGCTGCTGGCCTCGGCCTGCGCCATCCTGCGCGAGATGGCGAGCTTCGAGTCGGCGGGGGTGTCGCAGGCCGATGGCCGCTGAGTCTCGGCTTCAGGCCACCTGGGTGCAGTTGCGCCCGCCGCTCTTGGCCTGGTAGAGCGCCGCGTCGGCGCGCGCCAGCATGGCGGGCAGGGTGTCCGCTTCGCCTGTCCAGTCGGTCAGGCCTATGCTCACCGTCCAAGTCAGTGCGTCGTTCCGGCTGCTGGCCGCATGGATGCGCCGGGCGACCCGCTGGGCTGCGCCCCGGTCGGTGTCGGGCAGCAGAAGCATGAATTCCTCGCCGCCGTAGCGGCCCAGCCGGTCGCTGGGGCGCAGCTGCGCGGCCGTGCGCGTCGCAAAGTCGGCCAGAATCCTGTCGCCATGCTGGTGGCCATGCCTGTCGTTGACGGCCTTGAAGTTGTCCAGGTCCAGCATCAGCAGGGACAGCGGGCGGCCGTGCCGGCGGCTGCGCTCGATCTCCTCCTCGCCCGCCTGCATGACGGCGCGCCGCGTCAGGGCCCGCGTCAGCATGTCGTGGCGGCTCATCTGCTCGAGCTCCAGGTGCAGCTTGTCGCTGGCCACGAGCACGCAGGCTATGGTGATCAGGGGCACGGACACGGCGGCCGCGCCGACGAAGAACAGCTGCAGCGGCGAGGGGGCGAACAGGCTGCCGCTGGCGAAACCCAGCTGCACGCCCGCGAAGCGCAGGGCCCAGAGCAGCAGCTGCACGCCCAGCACCAGCAGGGTCAGCCAGACCGCGAAGCCGCGCCTCGGCTGGCGCAGCAGCAGGTGCAGGTGAGCCAGGATCACGGCGCTTATGGCCAGGGCCATGGTGCCCACGCGCGCGCCGAAGCTGGGCGCGACATGGGTGAACCAGCTCAGCGCCCCCATGACGGCCAGCACCAGGGCCGCCCAGACCGGCCAGGGCGCCAGCACCTCGACGCCGAAATGGCGCCGCGAGCCCAGGTAGAACAGCAGGGCCCCGGAAAGCAACAGGCCGTTGGCGGCGATGACGGTTAGCAGCTCGGGCAGCGTGCCGCGTCCCGTGAACAGCGCGATGGCCACGCACCAGAGCAGCGGCGCGGCCGACCATTCGGCCAGGCCGGCGATGGAGCGCGGGTAGCTGCGCCACATGGCGAACAGCACCACCGACATCACCAAGCTCATGAAACCGGCCATCACGACCAGATAACGCGGGTCGAACGACATCCTGCGTGCCCAACTCCATCCACAGACCACTTGCCGGGGGCGCCACGCGCAGCATCGCCCCGTCCCCCTGCCCAGGCCGTGGAGGCGCCGGACAATTGAAACTTTTGTTTCCTTGTGCCGCAGTATAGCCAGACGGCGCGGACCGCCGCCGCTCAGGGAGCCAGCGTCTTGGGCTGGTAGTCGCACCAGGGCGCGACGCGGCATTCCCAGCAGCGCGGCTTGCGCGCCTGGCAGACATAGCGGCCGAGCAGGATCAGCCAGTGGTGCGAGTCCACCAGGTAGGCCGGCGGCACACGCTTCATCAGCTGCATCTCGACCTCGTAAGGGTTTTTGCCCGGCGCCAGGCCGGTGCGGTTGCCGACGCGGAAGATATGCGTGTCCACCGCCATGGTGGGCTGGCCGAAGGCCACGTTGAGCACCACGTTGGCGGTCTTGCGGCCCACGCCGGGCAGCGCCTCCAGGGCCTCGCGCGTGCGCGGCACCTCGCCGCCATGCCGCTCGACCAGGATGCGGCAGGTCTCCATCAGATGCCTGGCCTTGCTGCGGTACAGACCTATGGTCTTGATGTAGCTCTCCAGGCCTTCTAGCCCTAAGTCCAGGATCTGCTGCGGCGTATGGGCCACGGGAAACAGCTTGCGCGTGGCCTTGTTCACCCCCACGTCGGTGGCCTGGGCCGACAGCAGCACGGCCGTGAGCAGCTCGAACACGCTCGTATACTCCAGCTCGGTATTGGGCTGGGGATTGGCCGCCTTGAGCGCGGCGAAAAACGGCTCGATGTGTTCCTTCTTCATCCGCGAATTCTCCCATGCCCCTGTCTTTCGCCGATCGCCTCAACAACGTCGAAACCTCGGCCATCCGCGAACTCTTCAAGCTGCTGGGCAAGCCCGGCATCATCAGCTTCGCCGGCGGCTTCCCAGACAGCGCCATGTTCGATGTGGACGGCATACGCGCCGCCGCCAACCAGGCCCTGGCCGAAGAGCCGGGCGGGGCGCTGCAGTACGGCGCCACCGAAGGCTACAACCCGCTGCGCGAACAGCTGGCCGCCTTCATGGCGGGCAAGGGCGTGCCGGGCCTGGCGCCCGAGGGCCTGATCGTCACCACCGGCAGCCAGCAGGCGCTGGACCTGATAGGCAAGACGCTGATCTCGCCCGGCGACAAGGTGATCGTCGAGGCGCCGACCTTCCTGGCCACTATCCAGTGCTTCCGCCTCTACGGCGCGCAGCTGATCGGCGCGCCGGTGGACGGCGAGGGCGTGCAGCCCGATGCGCTCGAGGCGCTGATTGCCGAGCACAAGCCCAAATTCGTCTACCTCATCCCCACCTTCGGCAACCCCACCGGCGCCCTGCTGAGCGCCGAGCGCCGCAGGCGCGTGCTCGAGGCGGCGGTGAAGCACCAGACCCTGATCGTCGAGGACGACCCTTACGGCGACCTCTACTTCGGCGCCGCGCCGCCGCCCTCGCTGCTGGCGCTCAGCCACCAGGTGCCCGGCAGCCGCGAGCTGCTGGTGCACTGCGGGTCGCTCTCCAAGGTGCTGAGCCCCGGCCTGCGCGTGGGCTGGATGATCGGCCCGGCCGAGCTGCTGGCCAAGGCCACCATGTGCAAGCAGTTCAGCGACGCCCACACCAGCACCTTCGCCCAGGCCACGGCCGCGCAATACCTCAAGGCCGGCCGCATGCCCGCCACCCTCGCCCATGTGCGCCAGGTTTACGCCGAGCGCGCCCAGGCCATGGGCAACGCGCTGCGCCAGCAGCTCGGCGACGCCATAGCCTTCGTCCAGCCCCAGGGCGGCCTGTTCGTCTGGGCCCGCCTCACCGGTGCCGGTGGCAAGGTCAAGGACGGCAACGAGCTCGCGAGGCGCGCGATCGAGAAGGGCGTGGCCTTCGTGCCCGGCGCGCCGTTCTACTGCGCCAACCCCGATCCCGCTACCCTGCGCCTGAGCTTCGCCACGGCGGACGTGGCGAAGATCGAGGAGGGGATTGGAAGGTTGGCGCAGGCGGTGTGAGCGTCGGTGGGTTCGCGCAGGGGCCGGTCAGGCTTCGGCCGCTTAGGCTGGATGTCCAAGATGGAGGACATGTGGGCGGCGGGTCGGTTGAGCGTTTGACGGGTTCGAACGGGCTGCGGACTTTCGAGACGTGACTGCAGGTCTCGCCATACGACCCGGCGCTGCCGTTTGCTGTCAAGAAGACCGGCTGTTCGTCTATGCACGGGAACGGCCACTTGCCGTCGCACAACTATTCCGAGGATGACTTCGCGAACGGCGGGTTTCAAGGTACAGCAGACGTAGCCACTTGACCGACCGTGGTGGCGCAACCTCCGAAGCGGTCATTCAGCGCCATGCTTATGACCAAGACCGCCGAAGAGCGCGACGCCTACTTCGGTGAGCCCTACGCCCGGATCACGGCTGACATCGGGCCGTTGATCACGACTGCGGGGCTTGAACTGCACGCGCTTGCGTGGGCGATCTCACAGCGGTGAACAAACGCCCTTTTTGGGGAGCCTCAGGTTGCCTCGAGGCTGGCGTCGATCGCGATCCTGGTGGCCACTGGAGTCACGATCTTCATCTGCCCGTGGCCCGGATTTGCCACGGTTTCAACCTTCACAAGCCCGAGCTTTTGCAGCTTGGCCACGTCCCTCGAAACCGCGCTCTGGTCGCGGTGGGAGGCCGTGGCCAGATCTCCGATGGAGCGACGGCGCTTGATCGCCAGACGCAGCAGTTCGAATCGCTTGGGCGTCAGCTCCGTCACAAACTCCTCGAACTCAATGCTCGTGAACGAGCGAGCGTGGGGCAGGACGTCGGCCTTCGCATCCAGCGCGCGAGCGACCTCCTTGCTCCTGCGCTTGTGCTCGCTCAGGGTCTTGTCCTTCGCGAAGTCTTCCAGGGAAATTTTGCGGGTCGTCACTTGTAGCTCCCATTCACGAATTCCATCGCGATCTCTTTCCACTCCACGTCGAAGCGATCGTACAACGCCTCATAGCCCGGAAAAGACTCGCGCGTCATCTCGCCCATGAAGTGCTTGTGCGAGAAGCCATGGGCGTTGTCGTACCCCAGCACGCGGCCATTGTCTCCGCTGAAGATCAGCGGGTTGATGTAGGCCAGCGCGTACTGAATGACCTTCTTTGAAGGCAACTCCCGAACCACCCGCTCCTTCAGCACACCGCCGCCGAATCTACGCGGAATCTGCACATCCGGCGGCGCGTAGATCTCCTGCCTTTTCGGGATCGTCTTTTTCTTAGCAGCCATGATCTATCAAATCCACCCTGTTGTCAATCGAACGGTCATTCTCGACGAGGCGAGGCCCTGGCTCAACTGTGTGTCCTTGCGAACGGCAGGACCGGGTCGCGCGCGCCAGATCCGCACCTGGAAAGCTGATGTTCGACTTTGAGCCCATCCCGGCCGACGCGAGGCCCTCGCAAACGACCGCTTCTATGGGGACTCTTTTGTCAAGCCGTTTTTGATGACGGCATCGATGGGGGTGGGTTCACGGTCCCCTGATAAGCGCACGCAGTGGGCATGAGGCACGCGGTGGCGGGGGGCTGGTCAAGGCTGGCCGAAGGCCACCCCAAGGTCTTGGCCTTGACGAGGCGATCGACACCGCCGATGCTGCCGCAGAGCTTGCTGGACGGGTGTTTTCGGCCAGCAAGCCTGACGACAGAAGACGACTCGCTCTTGTGATGCATCCTGATCCGAGGTCGGGGTGTGACGAGCGTTCGAGCCAGTGCTCGGACGAACTTCTATCCGTGCCGGGTGTGCTCACCCGGCACCCAATGCAGCATGCGCACAAAGTGCGCTGGCAAACCCCTGTTATCGGCGCGCCCCATCTGTTAAGACGGTCACGGTGCTGTGACCCGCGGTCGTTGCGGGCACGTCGACCTTTGATCATGATGATGCGTTCCATGTCAAGCCGAGTGTTGGATCCCGGCTGTCTGGCCTCAGGCGGTGGCCGGCTTGAGCGTGGCGCCGGCCGGGATCTCGCCGTGCTCGAGGTAGCGCCACAGCGCGATAGCCAGCCTTCGCGCCAATGCGACGATGCCTACGCGGCGCATGCGCTTACCCCCTGACGCGAAGCGCCGGTTGAACCACTGCGTCAAGGCGCTGTCGGGCTGCAGGCGCAGCCAGCTCCACGACAGCTCCACCAGTAAGGATCGCGCTCGCTTGTTGCCGGCCTTGCTGATGCCCTGCTCGATCTGGCTGTCGCCGCTGGCGTAGGGCGTGGGTGCCAGCCCCAGGCAGCCGGCGAGCTCGCGCCGGTTCGCAAAGCGCCGCCAGCCAAACAGCTCCTTGACCAGCACCCAGGCACCCTTCGGTCCGATCGCGCGCAACTGGGTCAGCTGCACCACCAGCAGCTGCTTGCCATCGGCCATCTCCTGGCGCCGCGCGGCCTCCAGCGCCCTGATCTGCTGCTTGACCAGCGCGAGGCGCGCGCTCTCGCGCTCGATCTCGGCGCGCAACGCAGGCGGTACCTGCTCGCCATGGCGCCCCCACCAGCGCGCCCAGTCGCGCCCGCCGATGATGATGCGCGGACGCAGGTTGTGCAGCACCAGCAGCGAGCCGATGCGGTTGGTGTGTGCGGTGCGCTCCTTCGCCAGCCGCGCCAGCTCGCGGTGCGTGCGCCGCGCGTCTTCGTCTTCGGGAGTCGGCTCATGCAGCACCGACCACACGCGTTCGCCCGCGCGGTGACGCAGCAGCATCGCCAGCAGCTTGTCGCCATCGAGCCGGTCGGTCTTCGCGCGCCTGGCGTGCCGGTTTACCTCGATGCTGGCGGAGTCGACCACGATGTTGTCGATGCCCTGCTCGGTCAGCCAGCGGTGCAGCCACCAGCCGTCGCGCCCGGCTTCGTAGCAGGAATGCACCTTGGCCTGCGGCTCGAGCTTGCAGCGCTCCTTGGCTTTGCAGATGCACGCTGCAACCGCGACTGTGTCACCGGCGTCAACGGTGTATCGGCTTGGGCCGCGGCGGCCATCGCTCAACGTCAACTGCCACTTCTTGTCACCAAGCTCGAAGCTCATGTACAGGTCGGCATGGATCGCCGTCTCCTGGCCTTGTAGGACGGTAGACATTTCAGTTCTCCTTTAACGAAGTTTGAAATCTACTTTTCTAGCTCAACCCGTCTCGATTGAGTGGTCCCACATAGCATCTGCTTACGAACATCGATTCCGCACAGCGTTGGCCGATCGGCAGCTTGCTGGGTGCTCCTGTCGGTCGGCCAGAATGCCGCGACAGGCGCCTTTGGGCACGCCTCGCCCATTAACGGTCCGGTCTTCACCGCAACGGCCGCTTCACTCTTCAATCCGGCAGTCCCCGCATTCGCACCGTGTGCTAGCAGCAGGCACCGCACAGATGGGTATTCGGAGTTTCTCAGGCGCAGCATTCAGAGACTGCCACCCCTCAGCGCCAGCGCATCGCGCAGCAAGCTGTTGACCCTCGTTTGCCAGCCCGGACCGCTGCTTTTGAGTGCGTCCATGACCTCGGCATCCACGCGCATGGTCAGTGCGACCTTGGGGCGGGCGAGCCGGGGGCGGCCGCGCATGGGCTGCATCCGGGCCAGTTGCTGATCGGTGAGCGGCGGATTGTCCGGGTCGCTCAGGGCCGCTGCCGTGATGGCGGCATCTTCTTCCGGGGTGGGCGGAATGAGCTTAGGGCGCTTGTTCATAACGGCGATACTCCCGTAAGTTGGCCTTGCGCAGGCTGATCACGCGGCGGCCCTCGGGCCGGTCCGTGAACACCACGACCCACAGCCGATCGTCCATGGGTGCCAAGGGCACCTGCCGCAGCTCACCGTAGTCCCGACGATCGTCTTGTGACACCAGTGCGTTGTCCCAGTCCAGCTGCGCCGCCGCTGCGAGGGAGACGCCATGCTTGGCCAGGTTCACGGCGTCTTTCGCGGCGTCGAACGTGATGTTCATTCTTATTTATTGTATGTGCATTTAATTGCCTGTGCCAGCTCGGCCAGCACGAACTGCACAGGGGCCAGCAGGGTGCTGGCGAGGTGGAAGTCCATGGCCATCGGGAGCATCAGCAGGCCGTGCCCAACCTCGGCACAGGCATTCTGGGAAAATCCTCCTCACCCGTTCCTGCAAAGCCCCACATGCCTCTGCCCGCACCCGCCCCCCGATCCCACCTGCACACCCGTGCCGTCGTCTTCCGCGGCTACCACCGCGAGGATGGCCTCTGGGACATCGAAGCCGAGATGTCCGACACCAAGACCTATGCCGTGGAACGCGAGCGCGGCACCATGCCACCCGGCACGCCGATCCACGGCATGGCGATCCGCGTGACGGTGGACGACGCCATGACGATCCGCGAGATCACCAGCGCCATGGACCACACGCCCTTCGGCGAATGCCAGCAGGGCAGGGACCCGATGCAGCAGATGGTGGGCGTCACCATGGGGCCGGGCTGGCGCCAGGCGATCGAGCGGGCGCTGGGCGGGATCAAGGGCTGCACCCACCTGCGCGAGCTGCTGTTCAACATGGCGACGGCGGCCTACCAGACCATTCCCTCCTACCGCGAGCGCCTGCGCCGCCAGGCCGGGCTGCCGCAGACCGAAAGCGAGCAGCCGCCCTACCACCTGGGCAAGTGCATTTCCTGGGACTTCGACGGGCCGGTGGTGCAGCGCCACTACCCCAGGTTTGCGGGCTGGCAGCCGCTCAAGCGCCAGGGCAAGCCGGACGTCCACCGTGGCTGAGGAGTCGCCGGTCCCTCAGGCACCCGAGCTTTCATTCCGTCGCCAGGCGTAGCCGCGCCTTCACGCCGCCTTCTTGGTCAACGCCAGGTGAATTTCCACAGACTCAAACGGCACAAACACGGTGTCATCGGGCGTGCGCTGCACCAGGCCGTGCTCTTCGAGCTTGGCCGTGTCGGTGTGCACATTGGAGTAGTTGCGCCCCACGGTCTTGGCCAGCGCGTAGACAGAGCAGGGGCCGCACTGGCGCAGTGCTTCCAGCAGGTCGATGCGCGCAGGCGTCAGCTCCGAGAACAGGGCGCGGGCGGACTCAAAGCTCAAATGGTAGTCGGTGGTGTAAGGGGTGTTGCCTCGCGCGCTGGCCTCGGCGGCCTTGAGTTGCTTGCGTGCCACGCTGAACACCGAGCCGCACGGGGCGATTTCAATGACGGCTTTCATGGCTTAGCTCCAGGTTTCCACATCGCGCTGGAAGTCGTCCAGCAACTGGGTTAACGATACGAAGCTGTAGGACTCTTCGGTGCCGTTCAGGTGCCGGTGGTCGCCCTTGCCGCGTTCGTTGTCATAGCGCACCCGGCAGTGGCCATCTGCTCCGAAGTACAGCCTGTACTTGTAGAAATGGGTGCAAGGGCGCAGCGGCTGCGGCAAACGCCAGATGACGATCTCTCCACCACCGAGCCGTCGTCCCGCACCTCCTTGGCCCTTGCAATTGGCTCTGCGCGCATTTGTATTGCATTTTAGCAATGTATTGCATAAATGCAATAATACGGCGAGCAAGCAATCCATGGTTCGGCCCTATGCTCGGAGCTTTGACTTGAATGCCCGCACCCCGATGGCCGAAAAGACGATCACCACCGACACCTACAAGCTTTTCCCCTCGCCGCGCAACCGGCACCGGGAGATCTTCGAGCACGAGGTCTTCGTGCCCCACCCCTACGCACTGATCGACCTGCCCAGCTTCCACCTGCAGGGCAAGTACAGCCTGTTCGCAGCTTGCCGTCTGGCCGACATGAAGATGGGGCAGCTCGTCACTTTCGAGCTGGCGGCGGACGAAGCGAAGTTCAAGGCGCGTTTCGTGCCCGACTGACGGCGCGGCCCGCCGCCACCTCAGGGCGAGCGGTGCAGGCGCGGCGCCGACAGCAGGGCGAGGTTGTCCGCTATGGACGCGTCGAGCTCGCGCCAGCGCCCGGCCAGCTGGGCGGCGGCCAGCGCGGTCTGCAAGGCCTTGAGGTCCTTCACGCTGGGCGCCACCTTGATCTGCGCGATGGCCGCCGCCTGGTTGCCGCCCTTGACCAGTGCCAGCACCTTGCCCGCCCATTCATTGCTTTTTGCCATGGCTTTCACCCGCTGCGAATCGAAGGCCTGAATGTACACAACAGGCTGTGCTCGGTGCGCGAGCGATACGGACGTGCGGGCACACCGCTGACGCACGGTACGATCGCGGCATTGCCCGGGAGGCCCTATGCTCAAGCGCGACAGCGAAGAAGAACAGTCCGTTGCTCTCTATTGGGACTTCGAGAACTTGCACGCAAGCCTTTGCGAGTCCAGGCAGGAGGGCTCCTATAGCAAGCAAGACAATCGATTCAAGGTTCAGGAGCCGCTGGTCGACGTTCAGGCCGTCGTTGAACTGGCCGCATCGTTCGGTCCGATTGCGATCAACCGCGCCTATTGCAACTGGCAGTATTTTGGCCGGTACCGCGACGCTCTGCTGCAAAGCGCGGTAGAGCTCATACAGCTGTTTCCACCCGGAGGCTCTGCCAAGAACGGGGCCGACATCAAGCTGTGTCTGGATGCGATGGAAGACATCGGCCGCTTCAGCCACATCGGCACCGTCATCATCGTGGGCGGTGACAGCGACTTCATGCCGGTGTCGCAAAAAGTCAAGGCCGCGGGCCGCACGCTGATCGGTGTTGGCGCGCGCAAGGCCACCAATCGCCACTGGGCCAAGAGTTGCCACGAGTTCCGCTACTACGAGAACCTGATTGAAAGCGAGGTTGAGGCAGCACTGGTGCCCGCACTGGCACCAGCCGACGCGGCACAGCCACCGTCGGCCGAACCTGCTGCCCGGCCCGATCCAGCGGCCGAAATCTTCAAGCGCGCGATTCGGCTGCTGGCGGAAACAAAGGGCGATGCCTGGGTGAACAAGGGTTCCATCTGGCACATGATCAAGCGGCTGGATTCCACCTTTGACCCCAAGGAACATGGCCACGCCAACTTCCGGGCCATGGTCAAGGCGTTTGATGCGATGGTGGAAGTCAAGGAGGGCGAGTCGGACCAGGTGGTCCGTCTGCGCTGATCCACGTCCGCCGCCGATGCCAGGATCAGCCTCAGGCCGCATAATCACCCCCCTCGCAGCACGTCCATCCTGGGCGCAAGCACCCATTGAAGGACAGGCATGAGAAAGACATTCAAACTCAACATCGAAGGCAAGCAGCGCGACCGCGTGCTGGACGCGGTCAAGCACGAGATCCGCAAATACCTCAAGCGCGAGCGCCGGCGCGAGCTGCCGGCGGGCGTGGACTACTGGGATTTCGACTGCCGCTTCGGCGCCACGCAGGAAGCCGCCGAGCCGGTTCACCTCGCCACGCTGATCAGCCTGATCGACGCGGTGGCCCGGGAGGGCGGCGAGCAGTTCTACGTCGAGATCCTGGCCAAGCACGGCCACCGTCAGGCGCGGCCCGAGCGGGCGGCCGGCGCTTCGGCCCAGGCGGCTTCCGCCGAATCGGCCGCCAGCTTCCTCGACGACGAGTCCTGAAGCTCCTCCCGGGCCGCTGGCATTCAGCGGCCCTGGGCCGCCGCCGCGGCGCGCAGCTTGTCCTTCTTGCTCGGGCGCTTGCCCTTGATGCCGCCCGGGCCGGGCGCTGCCGGCGCCGCCACCTCGGTGGGCTCGAAACCGGGCACCTGCTCGCGCGGCAGGGCGAGGTGCTGGCGCTTCTCGATCAGGCGGAAATGCGCCTCGGTGGCCGCGCTCACGAAGCTCACGGCCAGGCCGCTCTCGCCCGCGCGGCCGGTGCGGCCGATGCGGTGCACGTAGTCCACGGCCGAGCGGGGCAGATCGTAGTTCACCACCACCGCCAGCTGCGCGATGTCGATGCCGCGCGCCGCCAGGTCGGTCGTGACCAGCACGTCCCAGCGGCCCGCCTTGAAGTCGGCCAGCACCTGCTTGCGCGCGCCCTGGCTCAGGTCGCCGTGGAAGGCGGTGGCGTAGATGCCGGCCTTGTAGAGCTTGTCGGCCACCAGGCCGGCGGCGTACTTGGTGGCGACGAACACCAGCACGCGGTCCCAGTCGTTGTCCTGGATCAGGTGGCGCAGCAGCGGGCTGCGGCGGCCGGCATCGACCGCGATCACGCGCTGCTCGATGGTGGCCTCGCTGCCTTCGGGCGCGGCCACCTCCACCCGCACCGGCTCGCGCAGCAGGCCGGCGGCCAGCGCCTGCACGGCGGGCGGAAAGGTGGCCGAGAAGAACAGGTTCTGCCGCCGGGCCGGCAGTAGCGCCAGCACGCGGGCCAGCTCGTCGGCAAAGCCCAGGTCCAGCAGGCGGTCGGCCTCGTCCAGCACCAGGGTGTGGACGGCGGCGAGCTTGAGCGCGTTGTGCTCGACCAGATCGAGCAGGCGCCCGGGCGTGGCGACCACCAGGTCGGCCCCGCCGCGCAGGCCCATCATCTGCGGGTTGATCGAGACGCCGCCGAACACCACGGCCACCTTGGGCGGCTGGGCCAGGTGCTGGCCCAGGCTGCGCAGCACCTCGCCCACCTGCGCGGCCAGCTCGCGCGTGGGCACGAGCACCAGCGCGCGCACGCGCCGGGCGCCGCGCGGCGGCTGCTCGGGCGAAGCCGCTAGCAGCTGCTGCAGCAGGGGCAGGGCGAAGGCGGCAGTCTTGCCCGAGCCGGTCTGGGCCGAGCCCAGCAGGTCGGCGCCGCGCAGGATGGCGGGGATGGCTTCGGCCTGTATGGGCGTGGGCGCTGAAAAGCCCAGCTCGCCGGCGGCGCGCACGAGCTCGGGGGAGAGGCCTAGGGAGAGGAAGGGCATGTTCTTGGGCGCGGTGGGGCGGCCAGTGTAACGGCCGCGCCACTCAGCCCTGGCGCGCGGCGGCCGCGATGTCCAGCGAGCGCAGGCGCAGGGCCGGGTCGTAGACGTCGGACACCAGCATGAATTCGTCCGCCTGCGTGGCCTCGGCCAGGCGGGTGAGGCCCGCGCGCACGCTGGCGGGGCCGCCGATCACGGCCATGGCGAGGAAGTCGGCGATGGCGGCGCGCTCCTGCGGCGCAAGGCCCGCCATGAAGCCTTCCACCGGGGGCTGCAGCCGCCCGCGGCGGCCGGTCACGATGCCCAGCACGCGCTGGTAGGTGCTGCTGGCCAGGTAGTCGGCCTCCTCGTCGCTGGGGGCGGCGATCAGCGGCACGCCTATCACCACATGGGGCCGGGCCAGCTTTTCCGAGGGGCGGAACTGGCTGCGGTAGATCTCCAGCGCGGGCAGCAGCAGGCGCGGCGCGAAATGCGAGGCGAAGGCGTAGGGCAGGCCGCGTTCGGCCGCGAGCCGGGCGGAGAACAGGCTGGAGCCCAGCAGCCAGATCGGCACCTCGGTGCCGGCGCCGGGCATGGCGACCAGGCGCTGGCCCGGCCGGGCCGGGGCCAGCAGCTGCTGCAGCTCGGCCACGTCCCTGGGGAAATCGTCCTCGGTCTCGACGCGGTCGCGGCGCAGGGCGCGCATGGTCAGGGGGTCGGTGCCGGGCGCGCGGCCCAGGCCCAGGTCGATGCGGCCCGGGTAGAGCTCGGCCAGGGTGCCGAAGGCCTCGGCCACCACCAGCGGCGCGTGGTTGGGCAGCATGATGCCGCCCGAGCCCACGCGGATGCGTTGCGTGCCGCCTGCCACATGGCCGACCAGCACGGCCGTGGCCGAGCTCGCGATGCCGGGCATGTTGTGGTGTTCGGCCAGCCAGTAGCGGGTGAAGCCGAGCGACTCGGCGTGCCGGGCGGTGCGCAGCGCGATGGCCAGCGCGTCGGCCACCGTGCCGCCCTCGCGCACGGCGACCAGGTCGAGCATGGACAAGGCAATGTCTTGGAGAGCTTTCATGGGGGCCGATTGTGCGGCGCCGCGCCGATTTGCGCTGGCGTCGGGTTGTCTTTGGCTACTCAGCGCGGCGGGGTGGGCGCAGCAGGCGTCACAGGCGCCGGCGCGGGCGGCAGCACGACCGGGCCTTCGGCCGGCGGCGGGCTCTGGGGCGTGATCTCGAACGGCGTGAGCGGCTCCAGCGGCGCGGATGCCGGCGCGGCGGGCGGCAGGGCCGTTAGCTCCTCGGGCGCCGAGGCGGGGCTTTCGGGGG